>JAZSMG010000121.1:0-11001 GCA_045535775.1 Christensenellaceae bacterium
ATCTTTTCTTAATTATATTATAGTAATCATCTGAGGTTATGCCTTGAGGCTTGTTGCATACTAAAATATTTTCATCTTGATATACAACTTCTATTTTTAATTCTTCGCCATCGTAATAACATTCTACAGTGTCGCCGGCAAAAAGCTTAACGTCCTTATTAGTTCGTTTGCCGTTTATCTTTACGTCCTTTTGTTTAAGTAGCTTGCAAAATTTACCGTAGGTTAAAGAGCCTTGATATTTATCAAGTAAAAAATCGCTTAATTTAATTTCTTTATCTGCAATAAATTTCTTCATAAAGCCCTTCTTTTTTGGTAGAATTTGTAAAAAAGCCCCGCTATAGGTCGATTATTCGCACTTTTTATTTACAAGCTCATATATTTGCATTGGGGTTTTGTTTTCCCTTTCACATATTTGCTTTGCTATCATCATAGTTCTAACGGCATCCACGTCGCTTCGGTGGGCGCGCTCATCACTTTCGCCAAAACGTTCTGTAAATTCAACGTCTAATTTTCTGGCAGGCTTATTTTCTGTTAAAGCAATTAGCTTTTGCACGTCATAAATTTTAGCCTTGATAAGTGGCAAGCAATACCTTTTGCAGTCATCTGCTAAAAAGCGAACGTCGTTATCTATACCGTAACCAATACAAACTGTACCTTTTGCCGTCATTAGTTTTTTAATAGTTTTATATCTTTCATCAAATTTAGGCATAGTTTTTAAAAACGCCCTATCATAAACCAAAATATTCTTTTTTACGTATGGGTCAAACTTAGCATCCGGATTGATTAAAAGATCTTGAGGGGGCGAAATAATATTAAATTTTTCATCAGTGATTAAGTAACCGAAACTATATATTTTAGCCTTACCGCCAAAACAGTTGGCGCATTCGGTATCAAAAAATAAATACTGCATATTACCTGCCTAAGTGCCGATTTAGTTAATAATAATTACACAAAAAGCCTTCTATAGGTCGATTAACGCACTATATAAGTTTTTGTAGCATTCTTTTTAAGGCTATTTTACAATGCTCGTAAGTAAGACCGCCCTGAATATAAGCAACGTAAGGGGGCTTGACTGGAGCATCTGCAGAAAGTTCTATTGAAGAGCCTTGAACGAAACAACCTGCCGCCATAATTACCGCATCCTCATACCCCGGCATATCCCAAGGCATTAACGTTACAAAACTATCTACAGGTGAAACTTCTTGAACGGACTGAATAAAATCTATTAGTTTTTTCTCATCGTTAAAAATAACCGAACGTGTAATATCGCAAGGGGTTTTACTCATGACAGGCAACGTTTTGTAGCCAAGCATGGTCATTGCCATACCTATTAGCAAACTACCCTTAATACATTCCTTAACGGTATGTGGCGCTAAGAAAAGACCTTGATAAAAATATTGATAGCCGTATGCGTAAGAGCCAACTTCACCGCCGATTGAGGGTGAAGTTAGTCTACCTTCTACCTGAGTAATATATTTTTCTTTACCGGCAATATAACCGCCCGTTTGAGCTAAACCGCCACCGGGATTTTTAATTAGCGAACCGCAAATAACGTCTGCACCAACGTCGGTAGGCTCTTGCCTTTCAACGAATTCACCGTAACAGTTATCAACGAAAATACAGCCCTCGTAACCTGCCTCTCTAACCGCTTTTACGAACTCGCCAATGCTTTGCACGGTTAAAGAATCACGCCATTCGTACCCGCGTGAGCGTTGTAAATAAAGCATTGCAATCTTCTTTTCTGCAATGATCTTTAAAACCCTTTCAAGGTTGATTTTACCCCTCTTTAAGGGCAAGCTTTGATAAATTACGCCAAAGTCCTTTAAAGAACCGATATTTTCACCGCAGATAACGTCCTTTAAGGTATCATAGGGCTCGCCGGTCACCGATAACATAATATCACCGGGGCGCAAAATACCGAATAAACCAAGAGTTAGCGCGTGCGTTCCTGAAACGATATTAGGGGAAACAACCGCCTTTTCTGCACCGAAGCATTGTGCGTAAACTCTGTTTAAAGTATCCCTACCCTCATCACCGTAGCCGTAGCCTGAGGTTTGTGTAAAATGGCGCAAAGCAATCTTATTATCCCAAAATGCCTTTAGCACCTTTTCTTGGTTATAAAGGGCAATATCATCTGCTAAAGCAAACGCCTTAGAGCACTTTTTTTCACTTAAAGAAATTATCTGTTCAATAGTCATAATTATAAAAAACCCCTGTATAAGCGCGTTAACGGCACTTTCGTCCACCGTTAAACTATACGCTTAAACCACTTTTCTATTTCTGTTTTAGTAATCTTAACCGCTATAGGTCTGCCGTGTGGGCAACGTAATCCTAAGTCCCCGTTAAGCTTAGCCATAAGCGCGTCTATATCTGAAGGCGTAAGTTTATCGCCAGCCTTTATTGCGTGCTTGCAAGCCTTTTGCATAAGCTTTTCTTTTAAAATTAGAGGTATGCTTTCCCTCTTAAATTGGTTATCGAATAAAATATCGTCAAAAAAGTCTTTTAAATTTATATCTGCAAGCAAACAGGGAACTGCACTTACCTTAAAGCTATCGTCGCAAACGTTAACGATATCAAAGCCCATTTGGCGGAAATATTCAAAACGGTTGTATACACTTAAGAAATCGTCACCGCTTGCAGAAAACGTGTAAGGAATTAAAAGAGGCTGTGAAAGATTAGCATCCTTACCCGCTCTTTCGCATAGTTCATCATATAAAAGTCTTTCGTGAGCCGCGTGTTGGTCAATTAAATAAAGCTCGCTACCGCGTTCAAAAATCAAATAAGTAGAAAATGCCTGACCTACGTACTGCATAGCAGGCTCTACTTCTATTTCCTCTTGCTTAAACTGCATGTCTTTTAATTGCTTTTCGCGCTCTAATTTTTCTATGTATTTTTTATTTTCCGCAAAGACGTCCACGCCGTCCGCTCTATCCTGTTCTATTTCCGCAATATAACCGCTATCTTCAAAGGTTACGCTACCCTTTGAGCTCTTCGCGTAAGAAAATCCGCCCTTCGTATGATTAAAATCAAAAGATGATGAAGGCGCTTTATTTTCACCGCTAGCTTCCGGGAAGGGAACTTCAACAGCTTGCTCCGTGGAATTATTACCCTGCAAAACGTCTGCGTTTACAGACTTTAAAGGCTCTGGATTTGGCAATAATTCTTCGCCATCCTCTTTAATTATTTCTAATGCAGAGGAAGTGCCGTCTAACACCTTTGATATTGTTGAATATACCGCAGAATAAACGATTTGATTATTAGAAAATCTAACCTCTGACTTTCTTGGGTGAACGTTTACGTCTACCGCTTCACCGGGAATTTCAAGGTTGATTACGTAGAAGGGGTACTGCCTTTTCATCAAATATCCGCCGTACGCGTTAGAAACCGCAGAACTAACGGTGCTATCCACAACGAATCTGCCGTTAACTATTAGCGTTTGAAAGGCGCGCGTGGGCTTTGTGAAGTTAAGTTTCCCAACAAAACCGCTTACTCTAATGCCGTTTTTAACACCTTCTATCATAAAGCAGTTTTCAAGTGTTTTTGCGCCGTAAATACAGCTTATACATTCCTTTAAACCGCCACCGTACGTTTCTAAAATAGTATTACCCTCAGAAATAAGCGTAAAGGAAATTTCCGGGCGAGAAAGGGCTGCTTTTGTTACAACGGATAAAACCTCACCCTCTTCTGCCTTGACTGTTTTTAAAAACTTTTCCCTTGCAGGGGTATTATAGAATAATTCGGTTACCGTTACGGTTGTGCCGTTTAGGGTGGGATATTCGTAAACCTCAGAAAGCTCGCCACCGGTGCAGTTTATTGCGTGACCAATCTCTTCACCGGGAGTTTTAGATGCAATTATCGCCTTACTTACCGCGCCTATACTCGCCAAAGCTTCACCGCGGAAGCCCAAGGTTAAAATATTATCTAAATCCTCTGCACGAAGGATTTTACTTGTTGCGTGCGGTAAAAAAGCCTTGCCAAGCTCCTCCTTTTCTATACCGGAACCGTTATCGCGCACACTGATAGAGCTCATACCGCCCCTTTCTATACTAACGATAATTTCCGTCGCACCGGAATCCACGCTGTTTTCAACAAGCTCTTTAATAACCGAAGCAGGTCTTTCTACCACTTCGCCTGCAGATATTCTGTTGTATACCTTTTTATCTAGTAAATTAATTACTGCCATAATAACCTATTTTTTAATTTTTTCCTTTAAGTCAAACAATATAGTCATTGCCTGAACGGGGGTTAAATTGTTAATATCTAAATCTGCGATTATGCGTTCACATTCGCTTATTTGCACCGTTTCGCTACTTTCTTCACATATTTCTTCCGCGTGCTTTTTAACGGTATCGTTCTTTTCTAGGTTCTTAAGTATTACCTTTGCGCGCGCCGTTACTTCTTGGGGAACGCCTGCTAAGGACGCAACCTCTATACCAAAGCTCTTGTTCGCGCTACCGCGCATAATACGGCGTAAAAACATTATACTGCCGTTTATTTCTTTAACTGTAATCTTGTAGTTTTTAACACCTTCTACAACACCTTCAAGCTCAGAAAGCTCGTGATAGTGGGTTGCAAAAAGCGTTTTTGCCTTTAACGCAGAACAAATATATTCCACAACTGCCCAAGCAATACCTAAGCCATCGTAAGTGCTGGTACCGCGACCAACCTCGTCTAAAATAATAAGACTGTTTTGGGTTGCGCTTCTTAAAATTAGGGCAACCTCACTCATTTCCACCATAAAGGTACTTTGGTCGAATAATAAATTATCGCTTGCACCAACCCTTGTAAACACCCTATCCGTAATGGGAATTACCGCGGATTTACAGGGTACGAAACAACCAACGTGCGCCATAACCGTAATTAGTGCGACTTGGCGCATATAGGTGCTTTTACCAGCCATATTGGGGCCGGTTATTATCATCATTGAATTATCGCCGTTATCTAAGTAGGTATCGTTTGCAATAAAGGTATCGCCCACCGTTTCTACCACGGGATGACGACCGCCTACTATATCAAGCGCGTTACCGCTTTGCACCATTTCGGGGCGACAATAATTTTTCTTCTTCGCAACGTATGCAAAGGAACAGATTAGGTCTAAAACAGAAATACCCTTTGCTATTTGCTTTAATAGCTGTAATCTTTCCAGTAAATAGCCTTTTAACTTTTCAAATAACTGAGTTTCTATTTTTAAAGCCTTTTCTGAAGCGGTGATTATTTCATCTTCAAACTTCTTCAACTCTTCCGTGATGTATCTTTCCGCACCGGTAAGAGTCTGCTTTCTTACGTAATCGTAAGGCACCTTGTCTTTAAAGGAATTGGTTACCTCTATATAATAACCGAATACCTTGTTGTAGCCTACTTTTAAATTCTTTATTCCCGTGCGCTCGCGCTCTCTTTCTTCAATGCCCTCTAAAATAGCCTTTCCGTCCTTGCGAATATTGTTTAAACGGTCAAGCTCTTGGTCAAAGCCTACTCTAATAAAACCGCCTTCTTTGATAGACACGGGGGGATTATCCGTTATCGCGCTTTTTAATAGGCTTGCGCTTTCACTCATATCGGGAATGGATGCGTTAACGTCCGTTAATACCTTTGAGGAAAGGCCTGCAAGCTTAAACTTGATTTCCGGAAGCACCTCTAGCGAAGTCCTTAAGCTCTCCATATCTCTTGGGGTGATATTGTTGTTTGAAAGCTTGCCTGCAATACGCTCTATATCCTTTATATCACGAAGGGCCTCCCTTAGCGCGTTGTTTACTATTAGGTTTCTAAATAACTCTTCAACGCCGTCTAATCTGTAATTGATTCGGTTTATATCTTGCAAGGGTGTGCTTAATACGTTACGCATAAATCTTGCACCCATTGCAGTTGAGGTTTGGTCTAATACGTAAAGTAAAGAGCCGTATACCTTGCCGTTATGGGTAGAAGATAGAATTTCTAAATTACGCATGCAGTTAGAATCTAAAATCATATACTCGCCCTTGCTTTCAAGGGTTAAGTTTCTGATATTTGCAAGCGCGTGCTTTTGCGTTTCTCTTAAATATTCTAAAAGCGCACCTGCACTGCATATTACAAGCGAATTACCCTCTATGCCAACTGCAGAAAGAGAATGCACCTTTAACTGCTCTAATAAGCCCTTTTGCGCAGACTGCTCTGCATAGGCGTATTCCTTAAAGGCATAGGGCTTTTTAATAACGCCGTGGGTGAATAAAGGGCTATCGTAGATTAAATCGTAAGCAGATTTATTAGTCACTATTTCCGCAGGGCTAACCCTTGTTAATAAATCCAAAAGCTCTTCCGTATTTTCTACCGCGGTAGCATAAAAATCGCCGGTTGTTATATCTGCCCACGCAACGCCGTATTTGCTATGTGAATGGTACACAGAGCATACGTAGTTATTTATTTTTTCATCTATTTGGCTATCATCAGTTACCGTGCCTGAGGTTACTACCCTAATTACGTCACGCTGAACAAGTTCTTTGCCGTTGGGCTCTGTTAACTGTTCGCATATTGCAACCTTATAGCCCGCAGAAACCAGTTTGCCTATGTATTGCTCTGCAGCGTGAAAGGGAACGCCACACATTGGAGCGCGCTCTTCTAAACCGCAATCTCTGCCCGTTAAGGTTAAATCAAGCACTCTTGAAGCAGTTTTTGCATCTTCAAAAAACATCTCGTAAAAGTCGCCGAGACGGTAAAATATTATGCAATCGCTATACTGCTCTTTTACCGTTAGGTAATGAGCCATCATCTTTGATAAAGCCATTTTTCACCTCTGTTTTCTTGTGCAGACTTAATTAAACCCACGTTTGTTACGTGGCTTAATCAATCTACCTTTTTCTTGCCTTTTTACACGCTTTAACCGTTATCTTACTTCTACAATTTCACCGTAAAGTGATATTCCAACGGTCTTTCCTACCTTTATTTTAACAAATTTTCCTATCAAATTCTCTTCAGAACTAAAATAGCCCATTCTGCCGTACTCGTCACGGCCAAGATATAAATTGCGCTTTTCATCATAATCTTCGCAAAGTATTTCTACCGTTTTACCCTCGTACGCTTTAGAGTGAAGAGCCGTTCTTTCGTTTTGCTCTGCAACCATGCGCATAATTCTAGCCTTTGAAATTTCCGCGGGGATTTGATCTTCCCTTTTAGCGGCGGGCGTGCCTTCCCTTGGTGAATACACGAACATAAATGCAGATGAAAAATCAACCTCTTTCATAAGTGATAAGGTATCTTCATAATCAGCATCAGTTTCGCCGGGGAAGCCAACCATTACGTCTGTTGAAATGGCGCAATCGGGCATATATTTTTTAATTAACGCTACCTTTGCCAGATAATCTTCACGGGTATAACGCCTGTTCATTTGCTTTAACACAGAGGTACTGCCGGACTGCAAGGGTAAGTGAATTAAATGGCAAACATTGGGGTTTGCTACTATTGCTTGAACTAATCTTTCACTTAAATCCTTGGGGTGGCTAGACATAAAGCGCAATCTGTAATCGCCCTTTACCTCTTTACCGATTGCATTTAATAAATCCGCAAAATCACCGTAGCCCTCTTCACCCTTTGCGTCGTTACCGTAAGAGTTTACGTTTTGACCGAGTAAGGTTACTTCCTTATACCCCTCTTGAACAAGTGACTTAACCTCTGCAACGATATCTTCAATCTTTCTTGAACGTTCTCTTCCGCGAACGTAAGGCACTATGCAGTAGGTGCAGAAATTGTTACAGCCGTAAATGATGTTTACCCAAGCGTTGGGATAGCTGTTTCTGCGCATGGGGATACATTCCCTTTCGCGGTTGTCTTCAATAATCTCTATTAAAGCTTTCTTTCTGCCCTGCTTTTCCTTTAAAAGCCTTTCAAACTCACAAAGGTTATGCGTGCCGAAAATAATATCTACGAATGGGAAAGTTTTGTGAAGCTTTTCTGCCGCACCCGACTGCTGAGTCATGCAACCGCCCACTGCAACTATTACGTTGGGATTTGCCATCTTGTAGGGCTTTAATGCCCCCAAATGACCGTATACCTTTTGCTCTGCATTTTCACGAATACAACAGGTAACGTATACTATTAAACTTGCTTCTTCAGGTTGACTAACACACTCGTATCCTAAGCCTTCAAGCATGCCTGCAAGCTTTTCGGATTCGTGCAAGTTCATTTGACAACCATAGGTCTGGATAAAATACTTTTTCATAACAAGTAAATTATACTAAATCCACCGCAAAATTTCAAGAATTTTTAGGCGCATAATAACAAAATTTCTTAACATAATATCATTTGATGATATTAAAACGTATTTTTAAGGGGGTTGCCCTACTATTTTTGATATTTGCTTTACTGATTTCTGTTTCCGTTGCATATTTGTTCATATCGCCAAGTCTGAATATGGATAGTTCAAAACTAACAGCTAGCGCCCCGTCTATAGTGCTTTTAAGCGACTCTAATAAAGAAATCCCTCTACCCAAAAGCACAAAGGAAAGGCTGGAAATAAAGGAGTTGCCAAACCACCTTATTAACGCATTTATCGCAGTTGAAGATAAGCGGTTTTTTAAGCATAACGGGGTTGATTTAATTGGCGTTTTAAGAGCATTTAAAAGCAATTTGCTTTCGCGCTCGGTTAAGGAAGGGGGCTCGACTATCACCCAACAGCTAATTAATTTCACCTCTTTGACTAATGAAAAAACCGTAAGCAGAAAGATTAAGGAAATTAGGCTTGCTTTAAAAGCGGAAAGGCTTTTTTCTAAAGCGGAAATTTTGGAGCTTTATTTAAATAGCGTTTATTTTGGTGAAGGGGCTTACGGTATTGAAAGTGCTTCTAAAAATTATTTTAATAAAAGTGCTAAGGAGCTTTCTTTGGTGGAAGCCTGTGCACTTGCTTCTACGGTTAAATCACCCGCTCTTTATAACCCCAGAAAAGAAAGGTGTGAAAATAGAAAAAATCTTGTTCTTAAACTTATGATGCAACAGGGGTATATTTCTTCAGAAGAGTATTCTAATGGTCTTTCTACTCCTATTGAAGTTAAGGATGCACCTAAAAATAACGATTACGCAATTGCTTGTTTAGATGAACTTTATGAAAAATTAAAAATTTCACCGTATGAAAACTGTCAGATTAAAGTGCGTACCTATTACGATGAAAATTGCCAAAACGCCTTAGAAAGTACCCTTGAACAAAAAAATCAAGGGGGTATTATAATGAATAACCAAGGCAAAATTTTGGGCTATAAAATGAATGAAGGTGATTTTGAAAGAGCGCCTGCTTCTACCGTTAAACCGCTTATCGTTTACGCCCCGGCTATTGAAGAAGGAATTGTTCATTTGGCAACCAAGGTTTTAGACGAACCTTGCTCATTTAACGGCTACGCACCAAAAAACTACGCTGAAAAATATTACGGTTGGGTAAGCATAAAAGATTGTATTTGTAAGAGTTTAAACGTGCCTGCAGTTAAGATTATTGATGCATTAGGAACACAAAAAGCCCGCCTATATGCGCGTAAACTCGACATTCAAATAGAAGAAGAGGGGCTTGGGATTGCCCTTGGATCTTATAACGGCGGCGTTACTTTACAAACACTTTGCTCTGCTTACACCCCCTTTTTATCTGAAGGAAATTATTTTTCTTCAACTTTCATTAAAGAAATTTTTATTGATGGAAAAAGCGTATATCAAGATAATATTATCCCATCTAAAGTGTTTAGCGCCGGCACTTGCGAAATAGTTAACGAAGTGCTAAAAGAATGCACCGTTAGCGGAACGGCAAAGGCGATTGGAAAAAGAGGTTACGAGGTTTGCGCAAAAACGGGCACTCTTGGTAATGAAAAAGGAAACACGGATGCTTATACAGTTTGCTACACCTCAAAACACTTAATAGCTTTAAGGTTTTGCAATAAAGATAATTCTTTAATGGCAAATGAAATTACGGGCGGTTACGTTGCCAAATACGCTTCACAAATTTTAGATGATATTTATTGTAATAACGTCCCTGCCCCATTTAATAAAAGCAACGAAGTAACCTATGCCGATATGTGCCTGCTTGCATATGAAGAAGGGGCCTTGCAGTTAAGTGATAAAACCCTTTCTAATAAGTATATTTTTACCACCCCAATACTCACAAAATATTTAAAAAGTCTGCCTATAAGCACGTTTTCAATACCTTCAGTTTCTTGTGAAGTAGAGGTAAACAACTCTTCCGTTACATTAAATTTTAACAAGAAAGAAGGTGTTAAAATTAAAATAGAAAAAACTTATAACAATAAGTTTGAACTTTTAACAGTAACAAATAACAATACTTTTACAGATATTAACCTAAAAGACGGTAAATACGTTTATAGAATAACCCCAATTTTTATAGATAATAACGGCAATGAAATTGTTGGTGAAGAAATAATTTTACCGGATATTTTAATAACAACAGAAATTGATTTTAAAAATTCTAAATGGTGGGAAGACAACTAATATGCCGTTAATCAATCTATAGAGGGGCTTTTTAATTAAACCATACAAAAAAGCAGAGCTAAAACAGCTCCGCTTTTTTTGATAAAATTTCATTATAAATAAGCACTAGATGCAAGCTAGAGTGGTGAAACCGAGCATTGACTGAAGGGAGTTTACTTTTGCGTAAATGACCGAAGGCAAGCGCAAGGCTTCGCCTAATAAACGTAAAAGCTTATATCACGTTAAATAAGCACTAGATGCAAGCAACAATAACCTCGTTTACCTAAAAAACAAATGGCTATGGCACTAAATAAGCCTCAATTACGAGTTAGAGTGGTGAAACCGAGCATTGACCGCAGGGAGTGTACTTAGCGTACATGACCAAGGGCAAGCGCAAGGCTTCGCCTCTATAACGAAGGGCGATGATAAAAAAGAATTTGAGAATAAGCGTAGCGATAAAGCGTTTAGATGCGAGCAAGAGAAAAAAACTGCGGATTTAGCAAGGGATTGTACTTGCCGTACATGACCGAGGCTAAAACGTAAAGTTTTTGCACTATTGCGAAGTATATAAGC
>JAZSMG010000091.1:0-6765 GCA_045535775.1 Christensenellaceae bacterium
CACTCCTTTTTTTCAAAAAAATGCAATATACGTTTTGCAATTATTTGCCCGTGCAACGTATAAATACAATTGCTTTGAATTTGACTCCATTTTTGTCGCTTTTTCGGGCCCGTTTTGTGTGAAAATTTTTAAAAAACGGCATAATGCGACAATTATAGAATTATAGCATTTTACTATTATAAAGCAAAGTAAACAATATGTCAACCAAAAAAAGTGTTTTGTAAGAAAAATTTTTGTATAATTTTGTAAAAATTATGCTATAAATTCATTAAGACTTGCATTTTAATTAAAATCTTGCTATAATATTAACCGTATAGAGTTTTTTACCGTTTTTTGCTTACCGCAAAACTGCTTTTTACACCAGTAAAAAGTCCTTGAACGGCTAAAAACAGCTAGGAGTGTTTATGAGAATAGATAAGTTTTTAAAGGTTTCCAGAATATTAAAAAGAAGAACGGTTGCCAACGACGCATGCAACGGCGGTAGAGTTTCCGTTAACGGTAAAGAGGTAAAACCCTCTTACAACTTAAAGGTTGGCGACGTTGTTGAACTTCGCTTTGGTGGCGGTACTTTAAAATTCCGCGTTCTTGCTCTAAAGGAAACGGTTAAAAAGGATGAAGCACCCACTCTTTATGAAATTATTAACGAATAATTACACCACTTATATTAAAACCGTTATATGATAAGCCAAAAGTATTATCGCATAAATTAGTTTATATAATTAGGTTCACACGTAGCGCGCACGCGAGTGTAAAAGAATGTCAGTAAGAAATTAAAAAAGTTTTACAACAAAAGGAACTTATGAAAAAAATTATTTACCTCTGTTTAATGGCGGTTGGACTAATTGGCTTTGTAATCTTTTTATCTACAATAATAGGTTTTAAACCGCACGATTACTTCTACATACAAAACCCAGATATACAAAAATACGTAGGTGTTAACGTCGTTTCCGCATTTGCAACCTTTAGCTTTTTCACCTACCATTCATTAATACTTTTTTCTCTTTGGCTAATCGCTTACGGGTTTGCCAATCTTTTAAAAAAGGATAAATGGATAAAAAGCCTTTCAAAATCCTCAGTTGTTGCATTTATTTGCTTTAATTTTTTTATCACTTGTATTTTGTACACCCTTTTTGAACTTACAAGCGGTAACCCAACCTTTGGATTTTACGCCAATACTCCCGACGGTATTTATAATCTAATTTTAAATCTTGTAGTGCATTACCTTTTTTCTGCTCTTGCACTAATCGTATTCTTAAAAATAAAAACTTCAGATGCAAATAGCGGAAAAATTAACGGCAAAAAAGCGTTAAGAGCACTTATTTTACCCACTAAATACCTTGCAATCTATTACGTATTGGTAAAAATAACCGGTATGCACTGTTACAAAATCGAATGGTACCCCTATCCCATCTTCGACCTTTCTTCTTTTGGTACGTTATTGGGAATAACCGATAAAAAAATATTAACTCTTTCCCTTTTAATATTCGTTCTTATTACAGTTTTATTTTTATATTGTCTTTTCTATATTTTACTTATTAACCATAAAAGAAAAATCTCACACAAAAAAACAAGGTGATATATGAGTAAAAGCCAACTTCAAAAACCAAATATTTCCGCTATCATTTGCGCAGCGGGTAAAGGTAGCAGAGCTTTGCTTGAACAAAACAAGGTTCTTGCTATTATGCCCAACGGAAAAAGCGTTTTACAAAACGCACTTTTTCCCTTTGAAAAATGCGAGCAGGTTAACGAAATTATTATTACCGCAAACGAAAATGATTTTGATGAAATCACGAATATTGCAAAGCAATTAACTACCCCTAGCAAGGTTGTTCTTGGCGGAAGCACACGCACACAGTCGGTTATAAACGCCTTAAAGGAATGCGCAGGCGAATGGGTTTTAATTCACGATGGGGCGCGTCCTTTTTTAACTGAAAGTGCCGTTAATGAGTGTATAGAGGCACTTTTACTTCATAAAAGCGCAATTTTATGTGCGCCTTGCACAGACACGGTTATTAGCTTAAACAAGGATGGGCTTATAGAGGACTCTTCCAGAAAAAATAAGCTTTTAGCGCAAACCCCACAATGCTTTTTTAAAGAAGATATTATCTTTGCGCTTAATCAGATTAAAGAGGGTGAGGAATTTACTGATGAAGCAGGCGTTTACTGCAAATACGTTGGCAAGCCCTACCCCGTTGTAACTAATCAAGAAAACAAAAAACTAACTAACCCTGCCGACTTTAATTTTAACGGCAATTTGAGAGTTGGAACAGGCTTTGATCTTCACACCTTGGTAGAAGGAAGAAAGCTTATTCTTGGCGGAATTGAAATTCCGCACTCAAAAGGTCTTTTAGGTCATAGCGACGCAGACGTTTTAACCCACGCCATTATGGATGCTATTTTATCTGCCCTTTCCCTTCGCGATATAGGTTATCATTTTAGCGATAAGGACGAGCAGTTTAAAAATATTTCCAGCATGGTTTTACTGCAAAAGGTGGTTGAAATGATGAGTGAGCGCGGTTACAGGTTAAACAATCTTTCCGCAGTTATTATGGCACAAAAGCCCAAGCTTTCCCCTTACGTAGAAAGCATTACTTCATCTCTTGCAAAGGCTTTAAGCGTTGATAAAAGCGCAATAGGTATTGCCTGCACCACAACGGAAAAAATAGGCCTTATAGGCAGAGAAGAAGGTATAGCAGTTAATGCTTTTTGTTCCCTTATTGCAATAAAATAGCACGATAATCGCGCTATAGCACCACTTTTATTAAATCACTAAGGAATTTTATTTATGAAAAAAGTTATTCGTGAAGGCGTTTTTGAAACCAACAGTTCTTCTACTCACGCGGTTGCATTTAAAAAGAGAAAAGGCAATCAAACGGAAAAGGATTCCAGCTACGAGCTTCATACCCCATTTTTTAAAACCCTATTTATTATAGGGCTTTGTACCCACGCAAAAAAATTCGCCCACGCATACGAGTTAGACGTTGAGCTAGATTTAAAAGAAATACTTGGCGAGGATTACAATGAAGAGCATTGCCAAGCGCACGAATGTGAAAAAATAGAAAACTACGAAGGTCAATGCGAAAAATTTAAAAATGCGGTTATTAAAGAATTTATAAAAATGGAAAATATAACCCAAGAGGAATTTGATAAACGATTTAACGAAAGCGACTTCGTTTACGAGGGAGAATGCGACTGCAGAAACTTTTTTGACGACGACGTTTTAAACGACTGCACCTGCCCCTTTGACTGCTACTACTCAATTTCAAAGGCCTTTGGTTTAGACGGTCTTACCACTGAAGAAGAATATTTAAAAAAAGCTAAAGAAGCTTTATCTGAAGGATATAAGTTCGTTCTTCAAGAATACTGGCAGGGTTGCTGTTTAATCACTAAAAGAGAAATTTACTAATGGCTAAGCAATTGTTGCAAAAATACAAAAACGGTAACTATACCGTTTTTTTATATACGGACGGAACTAAGGAAAAAATCACCGAAGAAGAACACTTTAAAGCAGAGTTTCCGGATAGTATTGATCTTAAAATTACTAACTATTGCGATGCTAACTGCCCTATGTGTCATGAAAATTCAGGAGCGCTTGGACTTCATGCTGACCTTAACACCCCCTTTTTAAGCTCTTTACCGGCAGGAATAGAACTTGCTATAGGTGGTGGCAACCCCCTTTCTCACCCTGACTTAATACCCTTCTTAAAAAGAATGAAAGATATGGGTATAGTCTGCAATATTACCGTTAACGAAAGGCATTTAATAGCAGATAACGCACTTATAGCCCAACTTATTGATAAAAAGCTTGTTTGGGGTATAGGTGTTTCCATAAGCAACGCAAGCGATAAAACGGTTGAATTTTTAAAAAGCTATTCAAATTCCGTAGCCCACCTAATTTGTGGTATCGTTACCCCACAAATCTTAAAAAAACTAAAAGATACCAAGATTTTATTTTTAGGCTATAAACAAAAGGGACGTGGCGAAAAATTTTACACCGAAGAGATAGAAAACAATATTATTAGACTAAAAAAGGTACTCCCTTATCTTTTTAATCACTTTGAAAGCATCAGCTTCGACAACCTTGCGCTTGAGCAAACTAAGATATTTGACTTCTTAAGTAAAAAGGCTTATCAAAAGCGCTTTATGGGAAAGGACGGCGAAGGCTCTATGTATATTGACCTTGTGAACAAAAAGTATGCTTTAAGCTCTACCGCAATGCAAACCTTTGACCTACAAAATAATATACACGATATGTTTAAACACGTGAATTCTTTAATTACCAACTAACAAACGGAGCGATATTATGAGTAATAAAAAATATATTTACCTTTGTTACGATAAAAAGGACTACCGTTTTGCAACACCCATTTTAAAAGCCCTTCGCGAAAAGGGATTAGAGGTATTTACCCCTTCCAACAAAGAAAACGATGAGCTTTGGGCGCAAGAGGCGCAAGCGCTTATTGAAGGCGCGACTATTTTTATGCCGGTAGTAACTAAAAACTTCGTGGAAAGCTATAGATGCAGAAAGGAAGTGCATTTCGCAGACGCTAAAGCCATTCTTATGATGACCTTATTCATGCAACAAACGCCACTAAATTACGGCTTAGCACTACTACTCACTGCAGAACAGGGGCTTGAACGTTATAGGCACAAAACCCTAAAGAGTTTTTTAACCACCCTACTTAACGCAAAACCGATAGAGAACTTACTAAACTCAACAAACACAACGGTAACTCTTGGCGCTTTTTGTAACTACCTACTGTTTGCCGTAAAAAACAGGCAGGTTTGCTTTGATGATTTAATGGTGCGCTTTGACCTTACCAAAGAAAAGGCTATTCGCATTTTAACAACAATGCGTGAATACGGGTTTGTTTCTGAACCTAATAAAGAGGGTACGTATGACGTTTATTTAACCGAATACGGATTTGAATTGCTCTATTTCAAAAATAAAAAGAACGTTTCATTAAGCACTTTAAACAAAAATAATAAATACGTTTTTATTAGCTACGCACACAAAAACAGTAGCGAGGTTTTGCCTATTTTACACTTCTTACAAAAAGAACGCGTTAAGCTATGGTTTGACGAAGGCATAGAAGTAGGCTCTGAATGGCCGGCAACCATACAGCAAAAGATCAAGGAATGTGCAATTTTTATGCCAATTATTTCCCCGGAATTCGTTGAATCTAAAAACTGCAGAAAGGAAGTTTATTTAGCAGACAGCGCAGACCTTGAAATACTACCCGTTATTTTAGAGGAATGTGAATTAAAGTACGGCTTAGAGCTTCAACTGGCACAACCTTTACGCATTTGCAAAAAGGATTACCCAACTGATTTTGCCTTTAGATATTCTATCTCAGAACACCCTGCGCTCAAAGAAGTAATTGCAGATACCGATGACTGCGTTAGCTATGAAATACTAATCAACGCACTTCAGTTAATGATAGAAAAAGGGATGGTTTCGCCCTTATTTTTACAACCCAGGCTTTGCATTGGATACAAACGCGCGGTTAATATTGTTACCGCAATTATTGAAGGCGGTCTTGCTAAAAAGGAGGACTCTAACAGATTTTCTACACCGCTAATTACTGAAAAAGGGCTAAACGCATTTTACAAGAAAGAACTAACGGACGTTTTATTTTAATCTTTAAAAAAACTCGCCGTTTATTTTGCAATTTCATATAAAAACACCTTTAAAGCACTCTTCTTATAGGGATTTAAATTAAAAACACTATAATATTTAATATTTTATTTTCGGGAAAACGCATATGAAAACTTATCTATTTGACTTTGACGGCACTCTTGTTGATTCTATGCCCGCCTTTATTGCGGGAGTTCTTAAAGAGCTAGATAAAAACAATTGTAAATATAATGATGACCTAATAAAAACAATAACGCCTTTGGGTTTTGCCGGCACCGCCGATTATTTTATAAAAACCTTCGCCTTAAATACGACCATTGAAGAGCTTATTCAAGCCTTCAAAGACAATATGGCAAATGAATATTTTTATAATATACCTGCAAAAAGTAACGTTATAAAGGTTTTAAAGCAATTAAAAGAGAAGGGCGCAAGCTTAAACGTTTTAACTGCAAGCCCACATATTACTTTGGACGCCTGCTTAAAAAGATTAAAAATATTTGATTTGTTTGATAATGTTTGGTCTTGTGATGACTTTTCAACAACAAAAGCCAATCCTGAAATTTATAAGATGGTTGCCAAAAAACTCAACGTTAACGTTAAAGACGTTTTGTTTTTAGATGATAACCTAAATGCTAATTTAACGGCAAAATCTGCAGGAATGAAGGTATGTGGCGTTTTTGATGAATCTTCTGTCGATTACATAGAACAAATGAAATCTGTTTGCGATTTCTATATCTACGACTTTGATCAATTGTTAAAAATAAAATAGCCAAGCCTATCTGCACATTGATTTGTAAGCCACAAAGGCTCTAATGTCAAAACGATTTGTAAAGATTGAAACATTGAGTCTTATATAAAAACACTTTTGAAGTGTAGCACACTATACTTTGCAAGCAAAGCCGTGTGTTTTTTGCACCACAAAAAAAGACTAACGAAATTTTCGTTAGTCTTTTATCTTGTCTAAAAAATCCCTATGGGAAGAGCGACAAACTTGCTCTTTTATTTTTCTAAATTTTCAAGCGCGCTTTGTAAAGTTTCGTACGGGCTAAAACACGATAACAGTTTATAAAGCGTTTCGCCTTTAACTAGCCTTTCGCCGTGTGGCGTTATAACTAAAAGTTCATAGT
>JAZSMG010000177.1:0-5428 GCA_045535775.1 Christensenellaceae bacterium
CTCCAAATCCATCGGTTGCGTGTTCGAATCGCGTCTCCCCTGCCAAAAGGCTTTATACTTCGGTATAAGGCGTCATTTTTTTATCTTTTTGGTCGTAACTCAAGGCAGATTAGTGGTCTCCAAAACCATCGGCGAGCGCGAACGAATCGCGTCTCCCCTGCCAAACGTATTACATTTTGGTGTAAGGCGTAATTTTTTTATCTTTTTGGTCGTAACTCAAGGCAAAGTAGTACTTTCCAAAACCATCGGCGAGCGCGAACGAATCGCGGCTCCCCTGCCAAACGCTTTATACTTCGGTATAAGGCGTTATTTTTTTATCTTTTTGGCAAATTTTTATTATCAGTTAACCGTTTATTTAAGATATTTTATTGCATTTGAAGGAAAAACTATAGCTAAAAATCCTTCACCGCACTCTATCTTGCTATCCTTACCAACAAATGAATTGCTTACCCCCAATGGAAAATCAGCAGTTAAAATACTGTTGTTTAAGGTATATTTTAAACCGCTTATCGTAATACCGTGAGCATCACCGTTAAGAGCAAAAACAGAAACACCGCCAAGGGCCTCAGCTGAAAATTCTAACGTTGAATTATTTGAAATAACTGTAATTACTTGATCGCCATCAAATAAATAACCACGGTAGTCCTTTTTTGAAAGATAAATTAGCGTTTGTAGATTCGCAATGGTATGATCAATTCTACCGCCCGTTCCACAGTAAATATAAAAATCACGATAACCTCTTTTTATACCCTCTTCCACACAGACAAACGTATCGGTTTCACATTTATCAACCTTTAACTTGATAATTTCGCATTCACAATTTGGTTGATTTGCGGAATCAAAATCTCCAACGATTAGATTGGGGGAAATATTTAATTCTTTTAAATAATTTAATCCGCCGTCTGCTGCAATAACATAATTACAGGGATTAGCATTGATAAAAATGCCCTTATTCTCACCTGCACAAACAATGTAACAAATTTTATTTTTCATAATCTTTTTTAAACGGAATAAAGCGCCATTCCCATACATGCGGAAATTAAAATTAAAATTATGGGGGAAATAAATTTTTTCTTTTTTAAATAATACGCAACGTAAATTAGCGCCATAACAGCAAAAACGATTACCCCCTTCCACTCAACGCTCAAAGTTGAATTTAAATTGGCAATACCAAACAAGGTTTTAAGGGTTAAAGTTATTCCGGTTGAAAGTATTAACGCTAAAGCAACGGGTCTTATCCCTTTTAAAACTGCTTGAACTGGAGCATATTTTACAAAATTATGCATTAGCGCAACGATTAATAGTATTATCAAAAATGAAGGCAAAACAACCCCTAACGTTGCAATTACAGATCCCAAAAGTCCTGCTTGAACTGAACCGATATAGGTCGCCATATTAATAGCTATAGGCCCTGGTGTAGATTCTGCTACCGCAATAAAGCTTAAAAAAGCATCTTCAGTGAGCCATCCATTCGCCACAACAGCTTCCTGAACTAGTGGAATCATTGCATACCCACCGCCAAAGGTTAAAGCGCCTATTTTTAAGAAGGTTAGGAATAATTCAAGATAAATGTTCATTATTCAACCTCCTTTTCGTTATTTACCGTATCAGCTTCACATCCTAACTTTTGGGAATTAATCCTTTTTGATGCAAGAGAAATTGCGTAAACGATCAATCCTATAAGCGCACCTATTAAGATGTAATAGACGGATGAAAATTTAAGCGAAAATAATGCTAGCAAAATTACAGAAAGGTTAACCGCAATGAAAATTATTACCGAAAACAAAGTCTTTTTACTTTTTAAAAACATTTTTATACCGGAAGAAAGTATTAAAAATGCAACGCACGCTTGTATTCCCTTAAATGCTTTTCCAACAAGTTCAATAGTAAGAAACTTATCAAAAAAGAGTGAAATTATAAAAATTATTGTTAGAGACGGTAAAACCATACCAAGTGTAGAAGCAACCGCTCCCCAAAAACCGCCAACCTTATATCCAATATAGGTTGCACTGTTTATTGCTATTGGTCCCGGTGTTGATTCTGCAATGGCAATTAAATCGGTAAACTCTTCGTGCTCAATCCAATGTTTATTACTCACAAACTCATTTTCGAAAACCGCAACCATGGCATACCCACCGCCAAAAGTAAACAGTCCTATCTTAAACATTGTTAAAAATAATTGCAAAAGTATAGATGTCTTACCACGTTTCATTTTTAATATTCCTTAACAAACTTATCAACTATTTCTACGTACTTTTGTGCTGCTAATTCACAGTAGGTTTTAAAATCCATATCGTCACAGTCATCGCTTATAGATTTAATAATTAAACACTCAACCTTGTTTCTTAAACAAGTGATCAATATGCCGGCGCACTCCATTTCACAAATATCTGCGTTAAATTCGTTGATTAAATATTCCTTATCTTCTTTGCGAGCAACAAACAAATCACCTGATGCACACACTACTTCTTTTATATTGCCGTCAATTGATAAAAGTTGGGATATAGGTCGATTATCGGCACTTATATAAGGTGAATTATTCATATAAACACCGGGCTTTGTGCCGTCAATTTCAGAACAGTCGAATTGGTAATAAACCACCTGTTTAACAACAACCGTATCTAATAATTTTAAAGAAGTAGATAGCTTACCGCATATACCAAAATTGATAATAATGTCTACATTGTACTTTGTTATGAGATACTGTGTTGCCGCAGCGGCTGCAATTTCACCAACACCGGATTTTACAATATAAAGTTGTTTACCATAAGCCTCGGCACTCCATGCTTCATAAACGTCATCAGGTAATTCGCATACGTTACCAAGGCGCGCAAAATATTCTTTAAGTTCCTTTGTCATAGCAACTATCATACCAATTTTTTTCATTTATTTACCCTCCATTATACAGCACGCAAAAAAATAGCGTATTATATAATATGAAAAAATTATTTGTTTACGCAGATGAAAAATCTGCAACTAATTATTTAAAAGCTACAAAAAATAGTCAAATTCCATGCAAAATCACCCTTTCGTTAAATCCAACCGAATGTGTAAATCATACCCACCTCCTTCTTTGCGGAGGCGGTGACGTTAACCCTATATTTTACGGTGAAAGAGAGACCTTTTGCAATGACGTTGACTACAACAAAGACTTAGCGGAATTATTTTTAATCAACTATTTTTATAAAAATAATCTACCGATATTAGGCGTTTGTCGTGGAATGCAAATTATAAACGTTGCTTTTGGCGGTAGCTTAAAACAAACGTTAAAGGAGCATTATTTGCACCACGAAAAAAATATAGATCTCTTTCACCCGTTAGAAATTACAGGTGGGTTATTAAAAAGTATTTACGGTGAGCTGCTTTTCGCTAACTCAGCACACAGGCAAGCAGTTAACCTTCTTGGTAGAAATCTTATACCAACAGCTTACTCTGATGATTTAATTTGCGAAGCGTTTGAGCATAAAAACGGTAAAATTTTTGGTGTTCAATTTCACCCCGAAAGAATGTGCAAAAAAGGACTTCTAATTTATAAAAATTTTTTAGAAACAAACTAAAAGTATGGCTATAAGTCGATTATTAAACACTTTTAACTATAAATAGCCTTAAGCCAACCATCTAATTTTCTTAAAAAATCCTCATTATTTTCAGAAATTCTTAGCATTTCTAAAAAGATTTCCGTTGCATTTTCTCTATCTTCTAAAAGCTTCCTAATCTTATAAGATGCTTGAAGTTTTTCCTCTGATAATATAAGTTCTTCTTTACGTGTCCCGGAATGATATAAGTCAATTGCAGGGAAAATTCTTTTTTGTGCCAACTCGCGTGAAAGCACAACATCCATATTTCCACTACCCTTAAATTCTTCAAAAATAATATCATCCATACGGCTACCGGTATCAATTAACGCAGTTGCGATAACCGTTAAAGAGCCACCCTCCTTCAAATTACGTGCGGCACCAAAAAGCTTTTTTGCCTGCGTTAACGCCTTAGATTCAAGACCTCCGCTTAAGGTCTTTCCAGAACCGGGAATTACCGTATTATAAGCACGTGCCAGCTTTGTTATAGAATCCATTAAAACAACAACGTGTCTTCCGTGTTCCACTAAACGTTTTGCACGTTCAATTGCCATCTCTGCAAACTTAATATGTCTTTCTGCCGACTTATCAAAGGTTGAGGCTATAATTTCACAACCGGATAAACTTTCCACAAAATCACTAACCTCTTCAGGCCTTTCATCAATAAGCAGAATCATAACGTGCAAGTTTCTATCGTTTTCTTTAATGGCACGAGCAAGTTTTTTAAGTAAGGTTGTTTTACCTGTTTTGGGGGGCGCAACTATTAACCCCCTTTGCCCTTTACCAATTGGAACCATTAAATCAATCGCTCTAACTGTTTTATCTGTTTCACTATCAGAAATTAAGCTTTTCTTTGGATAAATTGCCGTTGCATATTCAAAATCAAATAATCTTCTGTGTGAATATGCCTCTATGCCGTTAATTTTTTCAACAGAAGTTATGTATAAATCAGTTTGATCTGGGCGCTTTTCAGGGCGTTTTTTAGCAAAACCAATTAAATAATCGCCAGTTTTTAAATTATAATCTTTAATAATTTGGCGGTCAACGTAAAAATCTTTTCTCTTATCACCGTAAAAGCAAGTACGCAAAAAGCCGAAGCCTTCAGGTAATATTTCCAAAATACCGCTTGCTATTACCGTTTCAATTAAAACGTCACTGGTTTCTGCCATTCTAACTTGAATGGGAACGTATACCCCATCCTCATAATAGATGTCATCAGACTTTTTTGTGTCAAATTTATATTTAGGTCCACTACCCCTAATATGGCTTGCAGTTGTGGGATCTTCCTCTGGAACGGTTAAATCAACGTCACCATCATCATTAAAGGTAACCGATTGTTTTTCTGAAGCCTTAGGCTTTCTACCGCGATTAGTAGGAGTAGGAACAAGTGCTCCTTCTTGAATTTGTAAGATTTCATTTTTAATCTCACTGGCACTTTTATTACTGGGTGTTCCTGAAAGGCTACGTAAAATAAGACGCAGTTTATATAAGGGAATTGTATCCAATTCTTCCATCGTAAATATTTTTTTATCTGTCATAAACTACTTTCACCCCCTAAAAGTTACTGTCATCAATGTCGTAAACGGTAACTTCATTTGATGATTCAAACTCAAATTCCGCACCAACAGACTTTACGTGGGTAAAATTTTGCAAAAATTCGCCTTTTTTAGCAATTTCAATATTACTTCTAGGGGTTTTATAATGCATTGGAACAACCCCTTTAACGCCTAATGCTTTTACGTAGTTGAAGGCTTGTTTAGCATCAATCGTGTAATTACCGCCAACTGGGATCAACAATAAATCTATTTTTCCAATTTGACTAACAATATTTTCATTAAGTGGCTCACCAAGGT
>JAZSMG010000097.1:0-5024 GCA_045535775.1 Christensenellaceae bacterium
AGGGATCGAACCTGCGGCCTTGAGAATCGGAATCTCACGCTCTAATCCAACTGAGCTACGGGTGCATATTGTTTTTGTAAGAGCTTTTACTTTATAAAAATTCAAAGCGGTGTTTTACGTTGTGCTATTTTATAAAAAGTAAAAGCGGTCTTTTGCTACGGTGGTATTTTAAAACAACTTTAATTTAATTAAGTAGCCTAATTATTATACAAAAAAAGAGTAAAAAAGTAAACGCTTTTAATTAAATAAAAGTAAATAATTGTAAAAACCTAACGGCTAAACTCTAAAAAATAAAAAAATAAAAGCGAAGGTTAATTCGCTTTCATTTTATACTTGTTAGTAGATAAATTGCTTCCCACTGTTATTAGGGAACAGTTTTGAATGGGTGATAAGCCAAAATAAAGAAAATGGTAAACAGTCCGCCAAGACCTACTAAAGAGTAAATTACGCGACTTACCATAGACGTTGCACCAAAAAGCATTGCCACAAGATTAAAATCAAATAAGCCAACGAGTAGCCAAACGATAGCGCCTACTATGACTAAAATCATTGAAATTACGCTTGCAATTTTCATAAAATACCTCCTAAAAAATAATTGAACAACCGCACGCGGTTAATCCACTTATCAATTAGTTTTTCCGTATTTTGTAAAAATTATACATAAATGCAAAAAGTATGGGTTTAGCCCTTGTTTACGTTTTCTACTATTAAATAATCAAAGTCAACCTGTTCAATAAAATCGCTTGGTAAAAAGCGAACGTAGTTAAACTTTGCAAAATTAAAAAGATGAGTTTTTAAAATTACCGGGGTGGGAAGGTCCATTTCGTGGCAAATTTCACGCACGTAGTCAAAAAAATCCGCCCATTCCATATCTTCATCTTTAATAAAATCATGCTTTAAAAGGGTTTTGTTATCCTTAACAGTTCTTGCCCAAAGCTTAACCATAATAGCCTCTCTTTTAATTAAGTGAGCATATTATATCATCAAACGCAAAAAATAACAACCGTTTTAAAGCACCAAAATCAAGAAGAATTTAATTTGTGCTTTTGTAAACTCTTTTTCCGCTCTCAGCCTCTTGAAAAACACACCAATACCCCTCGCCAAGCAAATTAAAAAGGCTAAGCGGTATAAAATAAGAATAACTTTCAAACCCTTTGGGCTTAACGCCGTAAAATCCGGGCACGCCGTAACATAAATACTTCACAACGTTATTTTCTTTAACCGTTCCAACAGCATAATGCTTGTTTTCGCCATAGGGTATTTTAACCCAGCTAGAATGGGGTATAATTGCCGTTAACGCGCTTATAGGCGGATATTTTTCAAAAAGAGGCAATAGTTTTTCCTTTATTGCGGAATAATATTTTGGCTCTTTTTGCTCTTCGTAATGGCAAGGCGAAGCTTCATATCCCTGTGAAGAATAAGAAGTTTTTTCTTGCGCGTTTTGGCTACAATTTGCGTATTCAACTCTGTCATCTTGGTTATAAAGGGTTGCATTTTCATCCTCTCTTTTATCATCATTTAAAAAATAATTGCTCTCTGCAATAGCCTCGTCATCGTAGCAGGTTATTCCCTCTTTTCCGCTTGTTCTGCCTTCACTAAAGTGTGTATCATCTGTGCTTGCCTGCTCATCAAATCCTGGCTCTGCGTTTGCGCCGTTTGCTTGTTTAATTGCGGGTGTGGGCAAACCTTCGGTTGAATGGTTTGGGGTGGTTGGGTGGTTGCAACAGTCATCAAACTCATCTGCCTTTTTTGGCGTGCCACCTTTTTCTTCATGGTTTTTAAAACTCTTCGCATAATCTAAAACGTCCTTAAAATTAACTATATTTTCACCAAAACTCCCTTGCATAATTGGCACCGGCTCGTTATGAGTAGTGTCAATGATAAAAGCGGTTAGTCCACTGCAAAGCGCAACCTCTTTAGAAACAGCAAAGTCTTGCTTTTTTAGTGAAGGCTCAACGCAAAAACGGTAAAATCCGCCTTCCTTGCAGTAAAAAATAAGAAGTAGTTTGTTTTTTTCAGGCGAAGTGCTTGAAATAAGCGAAAGTGTGGCTGTTTTTTTAATAACGTCAATTTTTAAAATCCCGCCTCCACTAGTAATAAAGGGGGTGTTTTTAACCGGCTTTAAAATTACGGTTTTAAATGTTGCAACGCTCATAATAAAAATTCCATAAATAAATTATGAAGAAGGGTAGCGCACGGTAAAAGACCGCCGTATTCTTCCTCTATTTTAATATATTTATGTTTGCCGAATTTTATGATATGTGTAAACTATTGGTCGAAATTTGCAATAACTTTTAGATTATATAAAAATTAATAAAATCGCTACGGTTAATTTTGCTTAATCTTCATAAATTTAAGCAAGATTTTAAGCATAACGGGTATATTTAAAAACAAGCAAAAAAAGAGCAGAAATCAATCTGCTCTTTTTTAACGCCATTTATAATTTTTTGTTAAAAGTCACCCTATAAGGCGATTAACGCATATTTTACCCTGTTTATTCAAGCGTAAATAAAGCCTGTTTGGTAACTTTAGGCGTTTTTTTAAAGGTCGTCTACGTCTTGCACGGGTTCTTCATAAAAGCCCGTTAAATAAGTCCCCGTATAACTGCCAAGCGGGTCAAAAGGGGAAGTCATAGGCGGTGGAAGAATAATCTTCTTTTTTCCTTTATTTTTCTTTTTCATAATTTTCTCCTTTGTAATGTTAAGGCTAAATTGCCGTAGTTAGCAAAAAGCGTTTACTTTAACGCCTTAATTACTTACAGTCTTTAGTAGACTGCTTAGAAGTGTTTTGTGTTTTGTTTTGAGTCTTCTTGTTAGAAGTCTTAGTTTGTTTAGTAGTGCTCATAATTTTACCTCCTTGCACAATCTATTATGCAACCAAATTCTTTTTGTATGCAAAAAATAAAAAAAGTTGCTTATTAAGTGTTACAAGATATATAAGTTATTTGAGTTTTAATTTAAATTAAATTTTTTTACGTTTAGTATGCGGTTTTACAATTAAAAGTGCAAAAAAAGATTTACAAAAAGGTAAAATTGCTGTATAATTATTTATAATAGGTAGAACAAATAGGAACACTTAGTATGAAATTGATTTTAGCAAGTAAATCGCCAAGAAGAAGGGAGCTTCTTTCTGAATTGGGGGTTGAATTTGAAATTATACCCGCCGTTGGCGACGAGGTGGTGGATGAAAGTCTTTCACCCAAAGAAATCGTAATGAATATTGCAAAGGCTAAGGCATATGAAATATTTAATAAGCACGGTGACTGCGCGGTTATTGGCGCGGATACCATTGTTGTGTTAGGCAATGAAATATTACAAAAGCCTAATGACGATGCAGATGAATATGCAATGCTAACCAAACTTTCCGGCAAAACTCACGTGGTATACACGGGCTATGCGTTTTTAAGTGCGCAAAAGCAGGTGTTTGGTGCAGATGAATCCTTGGTTACCTTTAACGAGCTTTCTGAAGAAACCAAACAAGCTTACGTGAAAAGCGGTTTGGGGTTAGATAAAGCCGGTGGATACGGCATTCAAGATGGCTACGGCTTGGTTAAGGAAACTAAGGGTAGTTATAACAATATCGTGGGCTTTCCCACGGAGGTTTTTGAAAAGCTTTTAAAGGACTTTGGTTTTAAAAGTTAGGCTATAGCGCGATTATTGCTATAAAAGCAACTATTTACACAAGGGGATAAATTATGAAATTACCAACCTTATCAATAGACTTAGGTTCTTCCGTAACCAAAATATATCAAATTGGGGCAGGTGTTGTGCTATCTGAACCCAGTGTTATTGCCATTAGCGAAACCGGCAGAAAAAAGGTTAAGGCTATTGGCGTTGATGCTAAAAATTTAATAGGTAAAACCGTGGATGGAACGGTTGTTACTTCCCCCGTGTTTGAAGGTGCTATTCAAGAGGAAGAAACTGCCGAGCTTATGATAGAAAACTTTTTGAACAAGGTTACCTTAAAGCGCTTGGGCAGAAGACCTTCCGTTTTGTTTGCCGTGCCATGCGGTGCAGATAACGCTACCATTAAGAGGTTTGAAAAGGTTTTAAACGACTGCGACGTTTTCTCCATTCACTTTGTAGAATCCCCGGTTTTAGCCGCTATTGGTGCAGGCGTGCATTTAACAGATTCCACCCCCTGTTTTATTATTGATATTGGCGGTGGCACAACTAATATTGCAACCGTTTCTTTAGGTGGTGTAATTTCCGGTATAAGTGTTAATATTGGCGGTAAAAGCCTTGATAATATGCTTATTGACTTTATTGAAGAAAACTTTGAACTTAAAATTGGCAGACTAACCGCAGAACGTTTAAAAATTCAAGTTGGTAGCTTGCTTAATAAAGACGATACTACTACCGTTATTAACGGCAGGGATATTATCACCGGCAAGCCAAGGGCTGTTACCGTTAGTTCTGCAGATATTTACCCCGTTGTTAAAGGCTTCTTTGATAAGATTTTTGAACTTGCCGGTATGCTTATGGCAAAGCTTCCTGCAGAAATCTCTGCCGATATTAGAAGGGAAGGCGTTTACTTTGCCGGTGGAACTTCCAAGTTTATCGGCTTAGAAGAATACTTCCGTTTCACTATGGGCATTAAGGCAAACGTATGTGCAGAGCCCGCTTACGCCGTTGCAGTTGGCGGTGGCGCAGTTGCAGGAAATGAAAAACTACTTTCCCGCTTACGTATAAATAGAAGATAAATTTTAAGTAAAGCTTTTGGCGGTAATTATATCTCTAAATGCAACGTAATTAAATAAAAACAAAAACTCCTAAGTAACAGGATGATGTCCTTAGCGGAGAATTAACAATTTGACAAAAGTGCAAGCATCGCATTTGACTAGTCAAACGCAAATGGGCTAAGCCCAAACCCTTATTATGAGCGAAGCAAATAACAAGGTTCTGCGTAGCAGGTTCTTATTATGAGCGAAGCAAATAACAAGGTTCTGCGAAGCAGGTTCTTATAACAAGCAGAAAGAGAGAACAAATCGGTCAGTAGCCGAAATGTCCTCTCTTTTTTTGTTG
>JAZSMG010000070.1:0-19605 GCA_045535775.1 Christensenellaceae bacterium
ATGGCGTAGCTTTACCCACTGGATTGGCGGTATGGGTGTTTTAGTATTTATTATGGCGTTCTTGCCATTAAGTGGCGCGCGTAATATGTATTTAATGAAGGCGGAAAGCCCGGGCCCAACGGTTGGAAAGCTAGTGCCTAAGGTAAAAACCACCGCTAAAATACTTTACACAATATACCTAATTATAACCGTAACGCTATTCGTATTTTTACTGTTAGACGGTAGTATGGGCGTATTTGAGGCGTTAAATCTTTCATTCTCTATTGCGGGAACGGGCGGTTTTTATATTAAGGGAGATAGCGTAGCAAGTAACACCCCTTACGTTCAAATTATAGCAACGGTGTTTATGCTAGTATTTTCAATTAACTTTAACTCTTATTACCTAATCGGTCGCGGTAAGCTAAGGGAAATTTTTAACGCAGAGGTTCGTTTGTTTATTTATATAGTATCCGGTGCAATAGTTTTAATCGTTCTTAACCTTTTAGCAACGGGAACTCAAGGATACACCCTTGGCGAAGGTATAAGGTATACAGCCTTTTCGGTGGCTTCGGTTATTTCTACAACGGGCCTCGTTGCGACAGACTTTGATTTGTGGCCGATGTTTTCTAAGTGTATCTTAGTTGGTATGATGTTAGTTGGCGCGTGCGCAGGCAGTACGGGTGGCGGTATTAAGGTTTCAAGAGTGCTGGTTTTAGCTAAAGGCGCAGGGCATGAAGTAAAAAGAATGATTCATCCCCACCAGGTTAAAAAGATTTCTTTAGATAAGCGAATAGTAGAAAAAGATACCGTTCGTTCTATAAACGCATTCATAATGGCATATATTATTATTTACGTTGTTTCTATGCTACTGGTTTCCTTTGAATGCCCTTCGTTTGAAGTAGCCTTTACATCTGTTGCGGCAACCATTAATAACGTTGGCCCAGGTCTTGGCGCAGTTGGTCCAACAGGTAACTTTGCATTCTTTTCTTCTTGGGCAAAGCTAGTTTATATTT
The DNA here is from genome assembly GCA_045535775.1 of Christensenellaceae bacterium. GTDB lineage: Bacteria > Bacillota > Clostridia > Christensenellales > Borkfalkiaceae > HGM11416. The sequence continues at coordinate 993 of JAZSMG010000070.1, forward strand.
TTGATATGCTTGCCGGTAGATTAGAAATATTCCCAATGCTTGTTTTATTCTTCCCCGGTACGTGGCGTAAAAAGTAAAAATCCCCCTATAAGGCGATTAAACGCACTTTTAAGTGCAATATAAGGAGAAATCATTATGAAAATTTATTCCGTTTTTGATGAAGAATTTAAAGACTACGGTAGACCTGCTAAAGCAGATTACAGTAAGCTATTAGAGCTTTTAAAACAAACCGAATGTCCAGAGGGCGTTGTTTACCGCCCCTCTATTAAAGAGTTTGAAGAGCTAGAGGTTAAAAGATTTTTAGAAATTAATATGTACGGCGGAATGCCAATTCAGGTTGGCTACTGCAACGGTCATAACTGCACGCTTAACGCGCTTGAATATCACAAGAGCAGTGAAATTAACGTTGGCCCTACCGATTGTATTTTAGTGCTTGGAAAAATGCAAGATATCGTTGAAGGCACTTACGATACTTCAAAGGCAAAGGCATTTTTACTTCCCGCAGGCTTTGCCGTTGAAATTTACGCAACAACCCTTCATTACGCGCCTTGGGGCGTTGATGGAAAGGGCTTCCAAATTGCAATAATTTTACCTAAGGGTACTAATTACGAAAAGCCTGAAGGGGCAGAATGTCCTTTACTTTGGGGTAGCAACAAATGGTTAATTGCTCATCCAGATTCTAACGAAGCGAAAAACGGCGCATTCCCCGGACTAAAGGGCGAAAACCTAACTTTAAATAAATAGTATCTAAATAAAACTGAAAAACAAAAGGGCGAATTTTAAACAAAATCCGTCCTTTTTTATATATCTGATAAAATTTGCTTTAGTGGTTATTTACTTGATGTAAAATTATAAAACGTTCTTCCTGTAGTTGGTTGTTACATAAACATTTATTTATAAATATTTGGGTAATAAAAATTAGTAAAACAAGTAAACAAAAAAGCCTTTTAGGCAAAATAAAAAACGACTAAGCAGGAAGAACGTTTTTCTTAATTGGCTATTACATATAATAAATAACTTGTTGAATATATTATATTCTACAAAATGTAGGAAGTCAAGTATTTTCCTACGTTTTGTTGTAATATAATAATATGAGAAACAACTTTTTTGGTAAAAAATTAAAGGAATTGCGTCTAGAAAACGGATTATCGCAACAAAAGCTTGCCAACGAGCTTGGTTTTTGTAATCAGACTATAAGCTTTTGGGAAACGGGTAGTAGAGAGCCTGATTTGGATACGTTGTTAAAAATTGCCAACTATTTTGAAATTTCTGTTGGCGAACTATTGCAAGATAGAGAATAATTATTATTAAACAAAACAAAATCCGAGGTTTTTAGCCTCGGATTTTTTGTGTTGTTAATGAGTTGAATTTGCCGTTAATCGCGTTATAGGGCGATTTTTTGTTGATTTTATAATTCAGAGTTATCGTCTTGGTTTAAGGGTAGGCCTTCAACGCTATCAAAGGCAAGCGCCTTTTCTTCGGGATCAATAACCTCGTTTAAAGCCAAATCCTCTTCGATTATCGCAGGGGATTTTTTATTTTTGTAAGCGGTTATTCCCTTTTTAATAAAGAATATTAGGTAATGAAGAATAAGACCGGTTATGATTGCAACTACTAAGTCAAAAACAACGGTAAGAACGAAGGTTGAAACTAAAACTAAGGTGTCTGCCCAATGCTTTTCCTTAATAATATGTAAAAATTCACGCCATTCGCTCATATTGTAAGCAACTATAAACAGTATAGAAGCAATAACGGGCATAGGAATAAGCGCGGCGTAGGGCATTAAAAGCACTAAAACTAAAAGCAACACTATTGCGTGCACCATTCCGGAAATAGGGCTTCTACCGCCGTTTCTAACGTTTGCCGCCGTTCTTGCAATCGCGCCGGTTGCGGGTATTCCGCCAAATAGTCCTGAACAAATATTACCAACGCCAAGCGCAATAAGCTCCGTATTGGGGTTATGCTTATCGTCTATCATTTTATCTGATACAACGCAAGAAAGAAGTGATTCAACACCTGCTAAAAGAGCAATAGTAAAGGCGCTTGGAATAAGTGCTATAACCTTTTCGCCGGTTAAGCTTGGGAATGAAAACTTGGGTAAATCAGAGCTGATGGTGTATAAATCGCCAATGGTAAAAACCTCTAAGCCGGTAAATAAAACTAAAAGAGTTCCAAATAAAACGGCTATTAAAGAACCGGGGATTTTCTTAGAAAGCTTGGGCCAAGCAATAAGTATTGCTAAGGAAAGCGCGCCAACCAAAAGAGCAAGCCAGTTAACCGTGGAAATATTATTTATTATAGCCGTTAATTTTTCACTCGTTTCAACCGCGTGCGTGCCTTGGGGGAAGGTTATTCCCAAAAAGTCCTTTATTTGCCCAATTACTATCGTAACTGCAATACCTGCGGTAAATCCAACGGTAATGCTCTTGGGAATAAACTTAATTAAAGTACCAACTCTTAAAATACCTAAGAGAATAAGTATAGCGCCTGCAAGCAGGGTTGCAATAACTAAACCGTCCAATCCAAAGTCAAAAACTATGCCTGCAACTATGGTTGCAAATGCAGCGGTCGGTCCGCTAATATTTACCCTACTTCCGCCAAGTAAAGAAATAACGAAACCTGCGATAATCGCCGTATAGAGCCCTTTTTCGGGTGAAACACCGGAAGCAATTGCAAGTGCAATAGATAGCGGTAGTGCAATAATTGCAACTATAATACCGGCAATTAAATCTGATATGAACTGTTTTTTAGAATAGTCTTTAAATAGGGTAAGGATTTTAGGTTTAAATACTAGCATATATATTCTTCCTTAGTTTTTTTGCTAGGCTATTATACACTAAAAGAATTATAATTTCAAGTAAAAAAGCGTTAAATAAAAAATACATTAAATATATTTAAAGGCTTGAAAAAAATAAATCTTAGGTGTATAATTGAGTTAATAAAAGAAGGATTTTTACTGCTTAGTAAAATTCTAAAATAAAAATTTTTAATTTTCACCAATAAAAAGCCAAACGATTACGTTTAATTAGTGCAGGGGGAAATATGGCTAATAGAAAACTGGACGGTTTACTGGAGCTTATTGCAAAGGGCGATAATAACGCCTTTTCAGAGTTTTACGAGTTAACCATAAAAGGCGTATACGTATTTGCATATTCTTATCTTAAGGAAAAAACTTTAGCAGAAGATATCGCGCACGACGCCTACGTACAAATTAAATTAAAGGCGCACACCTATAAGGTAGGCACGAATGCACAGGCGTGGTTTTTGCAAATAGTAAAAAATCTATGCTTAGATGAGCTACGCAAAAAAAGCAGAACGGAAAAGAATATTGCAAGTGAAGCAGAATTCCAAAACGCCAGTTATTCACCCTTTGAACAGGGCTCTGCAATGGAATACTTGCTTAACAAGTTAACTAATGAAGAGCGAGAAATAGTTATTATGCATATCTATTGGGGGTATAAGCATAAGGAAATAGCCCACCAACTAAACCTTCCCTTGGGAACGGTATTATGGCGCTATAACGTTGCGCTAAAAAAACTTAAATCTTATAAGGAGGAAATATGAAAAAGAAGGAATTTTTTACCAAGTTAGATAGTGAGCTTCAAAGCACCATTCCGCCACTTGATGAAGATCTTAAAGGCATGCCTATCACGGTCAGTAGCGAAAGCACTTTAGCCGATGAAGATGTTGCCGTTAAGAAAAAATTTGATTTTAAAGACTTCTTTACGGTAAAGAAGCTTGCATATTTCGCAACTGCGTTCGTTATCCTCTTTGTTTCTATATTCGGCGTGGTTTCCCTATCAAATAATATAAAGGGTAGCGCGGTAAGCGATAAAGTTATAGTAAAGGTTGATATTAACCCATCGTTGCAGTTTGTTTTAAACGAGCAAATGCAGGTAGAAAAAATTATAAGCATGAATGCAGACGGTGACGTACTGATAACCTCAGAGGATTTACAAAATCAAATATTGGGCAAGTCCTTAAAGGAAGCGGTGGAACTTATAGCGGTAAAGGCAACCGACCTTGGTTTTATAGATTACCGCAAAAACGGGCAGAACGGCGACTATAATAAAATTAGCATAACTGCTACTGGTAATAAGGAAAAGCTTCCCGAAAATCTACTTTCAGAAACCAAAAATCACGTAATAGATTGCTTTAAGCAAAAGGGCATTTACCTATTTGTGGAATCGGGCGAGCAAAAGCAAGATAATTTTAACGAACTTTTAACAAGCTTAAACAATTCTTCTGCTTTATATATGGATGAAATAAAGCAAAACCAGGCAGATCTTAATAAATATTTTAAGGAATTAGTGCTTGAGTATTGTAACGACATTTTAATCTTCTCTCTTAATAAATATTATATAATTAAGGAAACGTACGATTTAAACGAAGCGATTAAAGATGCGCAGGGTGGTGGAATACTTGTTTCAAACTATTGGGCGTATAACGGCAGTGATGAGGAAGTTCTTGCTATCGCTGGTAAGATGCAGGAAAAGCTTAACCAATTAAATCAAATCTACGGCATAGATATGACCGAAAAGGGCATAGATAACGAGGTGTGGCTTACTGCGCTATATAAAGTGTATTCAACCGTAAATATAGAAGGACTGGAAAATTTAGCGGTAATCGGTATTACGGAAGAGATGCTTGGCGAAGGAAGTTTACTGTTTGTTGATTTTCTTGCTATTTCTGCAGAAAGCATTTTAAGCGACGTCGTACAACTATTTAAAGATATAACAAGCGGAGCGCAAGAGCTTACGGAAACCCGTCTAAGCGAAATGCTTGTAAGGCTTGATGAAATAAAGGAAAAGAGGGTAGAAATTCCCAATTTATCAGCTATTTCAGATAGTGAATACGATGCGTTCTTGCAGTTAATAGGCATAAATAAATAATCAAATGAAAACAAAAATTTTGCAGGAAAAAACTCTTGCAAAATTTTTTTTAAATTTTTTTAAATTTTACCAATAAAATGACTTTTCGTTTCGTTTAATAAGTGTAAAAAGGTTACAAAACCAAAACATAAAGGAGAAAGAACTATGAAAAAATTCTTATTTAAAACACTTGCATTATCATCAGCGCTAGCAGTAGCTCTTCCTCTATTTGCAGGATGCACTAGAGAGAAAGAGGTAAATCCCGTATCCCACGTTGCGATTGATATCAACCCCTCTCTTTCATTATCATTAGATGAAGATAACAAAGTATTAACGGTGCACGCATCTAACGAAGATGCACAAATCATGTTATACGGCGAAGAGCTTGTTGGCTTAGAATTAGACGTTGCTCTTGAAAAAATAGCCCAGCTTTCTGTTGATTTAGATTACGTTAACGAAGATAATTACGGCGTAAACGTAAGCGTTAGCGGTAAAATTGGTGAAGGCGAAGTGCTTTCAGAATTAAAAGCCGCATTCAAGAGTGAAAGCGGAAGTCTATCGGTTAACGTTTCTGCAGACGGTACCTTCACCGATTTAAGAATGCTTGACTGGATTAAAGAAAAATATCAAGAAAACGCAAAGATTCAGGCGTTAACGTTGGAAGAGTATAAGCTAATTGCAGAAGCTCAGTTAATAGATGCTACTTTAAGCATAGAAGAAGCTGTTAACAAAAACGTTGACGAGTTAATTAGAATTATTAGCGACGGCGCTGCAAAAATTCAACCTTACGCAACGTCAGCATACAACGGTGCAGTTGCAATAGCACAAAGAACTTATCAAGAATTAAAAGGTCAACTTTTAGATAGCACTTGGATTATTCCTTACACCTTAGATTACGCAAATATTCTAAACAGAAAATACAAAGTAAACAACGGTTTATTATACAATATGTATTCAGCTTCTGCAAGAGCATTAGACCTATCTATCTCTGCAGTAGAAGGCGTTGCAAAAGTGCTTGAAGAAACTCAAGTTCCCACTGGAACTATAGATGCAATTGCAACCGCACTTTCTTTAACGGAAGAGCAAAAAACGGCATTCGTAAACGAAATCACAGTAGACGGCAAAATCACTCTTGCTTCAGTAGAAGCCTTCTTAAATAAGTGGTTTAAGAACTTAACGGAAGATGAAAGAGCTGCTTTAAAGAGCACTATTGATACCTTAATTGCAGACGTACAAGCATTTGCAATTACCGTTGATGAAGCGGTTGCAGATGAATATAAGGCTGCGGCTATCAAGATGGCAGAAGATTTAAACACTCTTGTTCCTGAAGAATTAAAGACTCTTGCTTCAGCTTACCTTGTAAACTTCGATAATATGGTTAAAAAGATTGCTGCTGCAGTAGAAGGAAAAGAACCCCTAGTTGCATTAAAGGCAGTACAGGAAACCTTTGAAGATGAAGGGGTAAGATTAGAAGGCGTTATGAGAAAAGAGCTTACCGAATCTGATCTTAAGATGGTAGAAGATGCTATGGCTAAGGTAAGCGGAACGTTAGAAACCTACGAAGATAATTTCAATAAAGCAATGGCAAAGGCGGAAGCTGATGCAAAGGCTTGGTTAGAATCTCAAAAGAACGCAAGAAAATAACTATCGGCTAAAGTTTAGCACCGTATAAGATTTTTGATCTCTCCCCCTCCTTTTAAGCTTAAGCGGTGCTAAAAAATAAAAACACGCGCATCTGTAAGATGTGCGTATTTTTTTATGTGAAACATTAGTTAATCGACCTATATAGGGGCTTTTGCGTATAAAAGAACGCAAAAAGAAGTTGTTTTTTTTGTAAAATAAAAAGTGTTTAATGCAAAACTAAAAGGTTTTATTTGTTAAAAGGATTAGTGTTTCCAACAGTTAAAGCAAGCACTGCTTTTAAAACGGGTAGTGCATTAGATGCCTGCTCATAAATAACCGCGTTGGGTGATTGAAGTGCCTCGTCGGAAATATCAACGTTTCTGCTTACCGGCATAGAGTGAAGAAGAAGGGCGTCCTTATTTGCATATTTAAAGTGCTGGTCGGTAAATAAAAACTCTTTGCTGAAGTTGTGGTTCATAACGAAGATTACGTCCGCTCCGCGAATACCGTCTTCAATATTTTCAAATACTTCAACGTAGCCAAACTGACTGCAGTAGTTAAGAATTTCAATTGGTGGCTCGCTACCGTCCGGGCAAACAACGGAAATGTCAATACCGCATTTAGCGGCCCCTGCAATTAGTGAATAATCGCCGTTATCAACCGCGCCAATAATAGCCATTTTTAAACCTTGAAGTTTGTTTTTGTGTTCCCAAATAGTTAAAAGTGCGGCAAGCGATTGGCAAGGGCTAGTTCTGCCGTTTGCGTTAATAACGGGCATAGTAGAATAGTTTTCCAAAACCTCTGCATCGTGTAAAAACTCGGTATCAACAACAACTGCGGAAACGCCTAAGCGTTTAACGATTTCAGTCGTATCAGGGTCTTTAAGTTCTTCTGCAATGCTTGCGCCGGGAAGTGAAACGGTTATGGGATTACCGCCAAGCTCACTAACTGCGATTTGGAAGGTGATTCTTGAACGCACGTAAGAAGGCTTGGTGAGCAGTGCAATATGCTGACCAAGAAGGCAAGTAACCTTTTCGCCAACCGTTTGTTTTTTCTTAATATCTCTTGCTAAGTGCAAAATTTCAAAAATATCGTCAACGGGGGTGTTTTGAAGTGTAACAAGAGCTTTATCGTTTAAGGTTTGTTTTGGGCTATAACCGTTAATATTCATAAATTCTCCTTAAATTAAGTCAAAGTGCTTTCATTATTATATAATAGTATGAACGAAAGCGCTAAATTTTAGGCTAAACGTCTTTTCCGTTATATTATAGCAAAAAAATTTGCACCTTTCAATCATTTTAACAAAAATATTTTAATTTGTGCTTAAAAATAACAAAATTACCTGTAAAAGCTCAAAACAATCTTATGTGCGCATTGCCAAAGGTATAATATTTCAAAAACAGATACAATTAACATAATTTTATAAAAAACATCCCATAAAACCAACTTAAACCTGTATTTGTTTGTATTTTTTAAAATTTGAGCAAGAAAACAGAGGATGAATTTATAATTTTTTTAGTGCAATATATACAAAAGAAAGTTAAACTATTAGACAATTTGCCTATTGCAAAATTTTTAATAATATGTTACAATATACGTAACGTAAAAAAACATACGCTGTATTTGGAGGAAAATTGTATGGCAAGTTTACATCTAAAAGATATTTACAAGGTATATCAGAGTGGCGTTACCGCTGTTACTGACTTCACCCTTGAAATTGAAGACAAAGAGTTTATCGTATTCGTAGGACCTTCCGGTTGCGGTAAGTCAACCACCCTTCGTATGATCGCGGGCTTAGAAGAAATTACAGACGGTGAACTTTATATTGACGGCAAGCTAATGAATGACGTTCAACCCAAGGATAGAGATATCGCGATGGTTTTCCAAAACTACGCATTATATCCCCACATGACCGTTTATGATAACATGGCATTCGGTTTAAAGCTTCGCAAAATGCCCAAAGCAGAAATTGACGCAAGAGTTAAGGAAGCAGCAAGAATTTTAGGTCTTGAAATTTACTTACAAAGAAAGCCCAAGGCTTTATCAGGCGGTCAAAAGCAAAGGGTTGCATTAGGTAGAGCAATCGTTCGTGAACCCAAGGTATTCTTACTAGACGAACCTCTATCAAACCTAGATGCTAAGCTTCGTGCTCAAATGAGAACCGAAATCACCAAGCTTCACCACCGTTTAGCAACCACCTTCATTTACGTTACTCACGACCAAGTAGAAGCTATGACCATGGGTACTCGTATCGTTGTTATGAAGGACGGTTTCATTCAACAGGTAGATGCTCCCCAAAAATTATATGATTTCCCTGCTAATAAGTTCGTTGCAGGCTTCATTGGTACTCCTCAAATGAACTTCTTTGATGCAGTACTAACCGGAACTCCTGATAGAGTATGCGTTGAATTTGACGGCAATAAGGTAGTTCTACCCAAAGAAAAGGCAGAAAGCATTATTGATTTAGAAGCTTACTTAAATACCGGTAAGCCCGTAATCTTTGGTGTTCGTCCTGAAGATATGCATGATGAAGAATCTTTCATTCAAGCTTCACCCGAAACCATTGTTAAGGTTGTTGTAGACGTAGTTGAAAAACTAGGTGCAGAAACTCAACTTTACTGCGTATTCGATAACGGTGCTGACGTTGAAAGTGACCAAATTAAGAGCCTTGTAGATAGCGAAAAGCAAATGATCGCTCGCGTTGATTCAAGAACTAAAACTGAAAGAGGTCAAAGAATCGATCTTGCTATCGACGGTTTACACTGCCACTTATTCGATAAGGAAACCGAGCTTACCATTTTAGAAGGCGAAGGAACTAAGGCTTACGTTCCCGTTAAGGAAATGGAAAGACTTGCAGCTATTGAAGCAGCTGGTGGCGTTGCAGAAGAACCCAAGAAAAAATCTTTATTCGGTAAAAAAGATAAAGAATAATAAATAATAACTATTAACCGCTTTGCTTTTGCAAGGCGGTTTTTTTGTAATTTTTTTTAAAAGAAGTGTTTTTTAGTAAATTACTCCGTATAAAAAACGCTTTTAAAGGTCAAAATGTTTTACTACGGCTTTTTTGTTTAAAAAGTGCGCTAATCGCGCTATAGGGGCACTTTTTCGCTTTTTACAACGGTAAAATGGCTATTTAAAACTAGTAATAACCTTATTATTTTAAAACTTATTTATACAAAAATAAAAGTTAAGGTTTTTTTTAATTGAATTTTTTTCTTATATAGTATATAATTAAGGAAAAGGTTTTACGTGTTTAATAAACGGCGTTAAAATTCACTAATTAATCATAGAAGGAAGTATTATGACTGTTAAACAAAAAAAGGTTTTAAAAATTATAGGCAAAAGTTCATTGGCGCTATTACTTGGTATCGTAGTGGTAGTTTGCGGTTATGCAGTTTACTTTGTTTCTGCATTTACAAGAATAGGGGACCAAAGATTGGACGTTAGTGGCTCACCTAAATATCAAGGCGAACTTCAAACGGAAACAACCTATGATCTTCTAAGCTGGAACGTAGGTTTTTGCGCTTATAGTGACGATTACTCATTCTTTATGGATGGCGGAACGGAATCACGCGCATTTTCGGAAGAGGCTGTTAATGCAAACTTTAGCGGAATTCAAAAATCCCACTTAAAAATGATTAAGGATCATAAAATTAATGATGATTTTGATTTTATATGTTATCAAGAGGTAGATTTTGAATCTACTAGAAGCTATTTTGTGGATCTAAAGGAAAAATTTAAAAAAGCTCATATAAATTATACTTCCACTTATGCTCAAAACTATGATTCACCCTATATTATGTTCCCTTTAAGCAGTCCCCACGGCGCAAACAATAGTGGTTTACTAACTCTTTCTCAATACGCTATTTCAAAAGCTAACAGGGTAGAGCTTCCTATAGAAAGTGGTTTTAGCAAATATTTTGATTTAGACCGTTGCTTATCAATTAACAGAATCCCCGTTAATAACGGTAAGGAATTTATTTTAGTAAATCTTCATCTTTCAGCGTACTCTTCAGACGGCTCTATAACCGCAACTCAACTTAAGTTTTTAATTGATTTTTGCAAAGAAGAGTATAACAAGGGTAATTACGTGGTTTGCGCGGGCGATTTTAATATGGATTTAGTAGAAGGTGGCTCTGCAACCTTATTCGGTAGCGAAAGTAAGGAAGAAAACTGGGCAAAGCAAATTGATCCCGCTTTATTTAAGGATACGGGTATAATTAAATACGCTCCCGTTCCTGCAGATAAAACTAAAGCTGTTCCCACTTGCAGAAACGCAAACCGCCCTTATAGTGAAGGTAACACCGTTTACGTTATAGACGGATTTTTAGCATCACAAAACGTAAAAGTGCTAAATAAATTTGTTTATGATGCTCAATTTAAAAATTCAGATCATAACCCAGTTATTTTATCATTCCAGTTAATGATGGAATAAAAATAAATTTTCCGCTTAGATTAACCGCTAAGCGGAATTTTTTTATTTGCCGCCTGACTAAAGGGTAAGAGATGTAGTCTTTTACCGTAAGAACGCGCAATAGCATAAATCGCAGGAAATTGCGAAAAATAATACTTGCAATAAAGTTGTTCTTCGCGCGCGCGTAATATATAATAAGGTTTGCGGAGTTAAAGTGAAAAAATCTTCTTTATCAGGGAAGTAAGTCATTTTTGTATAAAAAGCGTAAAAATCCGCCAATAGCAAACAAACAAACGCATAGTCCGCAATGCAGAAACAAAAAAAGTGCAAAATATTCATTTTATGCATACAATAATTCAAGTTTAAAGGAAAATATTCAATTAAATAAATAAAAAAATGAATAAAAATGTAAAAAAAATTAAAAATCAAGTAAAAATATTTGACTTATTTTCCCTCTTTTGATATTATAGTTACATAATATTGTTTGAGTGTTTATTCACGCCTTATGTATATTTATTCACAATTTTTCAAAATCGCTGATGAAATCAAGTATTTTGGTGTGAATACTCAAAAAACGATATAAAATCGGGGTTGTCGTTCCCTTAAAAAACGGCAAATCAATTAGAAACAATTTTTTTTGGAGGTAAAAATATGAAAAAATTTAGACTAATTGCTCTTGCAATAGTTTGTATTCTTTCAACGGCTTGTTTCTTTGCTTGTAATGATGACAAACAATCATCAAGCGATCAAGGAACTCCTTCTCACGTTTGTGAGTTCGGCGCATGGGAGCTTGTTAGTGAAGCTACCTGTTTCGTAGATGGTGAAGAAAAACGCACCTGTATAGTTGAAGGTTGTACTGCAGGGGATGACGCGGTTTCTGCTAAGGTTGAAGTTAGAGTTATTCCTAAGGGACATAAGTTCAATGCTAACGGCGTTTGTACTGTTTGTGGCTATGATCCTGCTAACGCTTACACCTACAAGACTTACACTTCAGTTTCTCCTTCTAACTGGAATGAATTAACTTACCAAGATAACAATGATACTCAAATCATGGGTTACTTAGGAAGCGCATTCTTTGAAGCAGACTTCAAGTATGATGAAAACGGCGAAATCGTTCCCGGTGAATTCGTAGCTGAATATTCATTCGCAACCAAGATAGAAGACGTTACTGCTGCAATGGCTGAAGACTGGGGCTATAGTGCAAAACAAGTAGCTGCCGGTGGTTATGCATGGAAGATCACTATCCGTAACGACGGTAAGTGGGAAAACGGCGATCCTATCGTAGCTGGTGACTTCGTTTACACTATGAAGGAACAACTTAACCCCTTATTCCGTAACTACAGAGCAGACAGCTTCTATGCTGGTTCAGTTAACATAATCGGTGCTAAGGAATACGCATTCCAAGGCCGTGAAGGTATATTCCCTGCTGCAACTCTAGTTTCTCTTTCTGCTTACAATCCTGAAGTTCACGATAAAGACTTTATCTTCACTTTAGGTAACCCTGCTGAAAACAAAGCAACTTTTGGTGCAGAAATCGAATGCGCTATGAGAACTATGATGGGCTTCCCCGCATCTTATACCGCTGCTCACTGTGCACAATACTTAAAGACTAACTACATTCCTGATCTTGATCTTAATTTAGTAGCAAGCATGCAAGGTAAGACTCTTACCGAAATTAAGGCTGACGAAAACATGAAGGCTGCTTGGGACTCTATCATTGGTTGGTGGCAAACCGATCCCGGTGAAGAAACTCACTTCTTCATTATGGAAGGTGCTTTCCCCGAAGTAAGCTTTGACACCGTTGGTATTTTCGCTCCTAGCGATACCGAAATCGTTGTTTGCTTACTTGATCCTATCAACGTTCTTAATGCAGACGGTAGCTTAAGCTATCACGCATTCTATGAATTCAGCTCACTTCCTCTAGTACACGAAGCTACTTACGAAGCATGTAAGGTTGCTCCTGAAATCGAAGGTGGTTTATGGACTTCTAAGTACAACTCAAGCTTAGAAACCACTATGAGCTGGGGTCCCTACAAACTAACTGCTTTCCAAGCTGGTAAGTTCTACGCTTTAGAAAAGAACGGTACTTGGTTTGGTTATCAAGAAGGTAGCAAATACGAAGGTCAATATCAAACCACTCGTATTGAATGCGAAACCATTACTTCTTACAACACTGCATTCTTAAAGTTCTTAGATGGCGATTTAACCGGTATCGGTATTGACGTTTCTAAGGCTGCTGAATACAAGACCTCTTCAAGAGCATACTTTACTCCTGACGATTTCGTTGGTTCAATGCAACTTCAATCTAACAAAGAAGCTTTAAAGGCAAGAGAAAAAGACGGCATTAACAAGTCTCTTCTTTCTTACCAAGATTTCAGAAAGGCTATTTCTTTATCTTTCCACAGAGATGATTACAACACCACTTGTACCACTTCTTCTAAGGCTGGTTACGGTATCTTCAACTCAATGCACTACTATGACGTAGCAAACGGTGGTGTTTACAGAAATACTGACGTTGCTAAACAAGTTCTTTGCAACGTATACGGTATCGACGTTGAAGAATATGATTCATTAGATGAAGCTTACGATGCTATTACCGGTTACGATATGGACCAAGCTAAGGCTCTTCTAGAAAAAGCATACGCTGAAGCTTTAGCAGCTGGCGATATTAAGGAAGGCGACACCGTTCTTCTAACCGTTGGTACTGCAGTTGATACTGAAAGCACTAGACGTGTATTCGAATTCATTAAGAGTTCACTTGAAAAACTTGCTGAAGACACTGTACTTGCTGGTAAGTTAACCGCTGAATTTAACACTTCTTACGGTGATAACTGGGCAAACGACTTCCGTGACGGTGCATACGATATTTGTACCGGTGGTTGGACTGGCGCTGCATGGGATCCCGGTTACTTCCTAATGGCTTACTTAAGCCCTGCTTACATGTATTCACAAGCTTGGGATACCGCTCACCACAACGTAACTATGACCGTTCACGGCGTTAAGAAGATCGTTAATGAAGAAACTGGTGCTTATGCTTATGAAGTTACTAACAATGCTGAAGATTCATTCACCGATACAATGCCTGTTTACGGTGACAAGGCTTCAGGTTCTTACAACACCAACTGGTATCAATTACTAAACGTTGAATTTGGTCAAGGCGAATTAGCAGAAGAATTCCGTCTAGAAATGATCGGTGCTATTGAAGAAGTTATCCTTACTCAATACTATTCAGTTCCCATTTCTTACAGCTTCGGTGCATCTCTAATTTCTTACCAAGTTGACTATATCACTTACGAATACAACACCTTCAACGGTTACGGCGGAATCCAATACATGACTTACCACTACAACGATAAGGCATGGGCTGAATACCTAAAGAACAATGAACTTGATTACACGAAGTAATCATAAGAATATTAAGTTTTAACTTAATAAAAGATTGATATTTGGGGGGAATTTTTTCCCCCCAATATTAAGGTAAAATAACAAAAACACAGGGGCTATGTGGCAAAAACGCCACATAGCATTATGTGTATATTTGGAGAAAACGTTTATGTACATGTTTAAATACGTATTAAAAAGATTCGGCTTGATGCTTATGTCATTCTTCGTTATAATGACTATGTGTTTTGTTCTTATCAAAATGCTTCCTATCGTAATAGACGTACAATTTGGTAAAGATGCCGAAATTTTAAAAATGCAAATTGAAGCGCGTGGCTATAACGATCCTATTTTAGAGCAATATTTCCGTTATATCTACCGTATAATTTTTAAGGGAGACTGGGGTATTGGTATTAATATGCCTGAGTTTAGAAACCAACCCGTTTGGGATACCTTCGTAACTATGCTTCCTCCCACAGTTCTAATCAACGTATATTCCAGCTTATTTGCCGTTCCTCTTGGAATTTTGCTTGGCATTTACGCTGCTTTAAGAAAAAATAAATGGCAGGATCACGTTGTTTCTACCTTAGTTATGGTATTAATTTCTGTTCCCGGTTACGTTATCGCATTCTTACTTCAATATTTCCTTTGCTTTAAGTTGAAATTATTCCCCTTAACTATGAAGGAGGGTTACGATTATTTCACTTGGGAAATGTTCAGATCAATGATGCCTGCAGTTTTAGCAATGTCATTCGGTTCTATTGCCGGTTACGCGCGTTTTACCAGAGCGGAATTAACCGAAATATTAACCAGTGAATACCTATTGCTTGCAAGAACAAAAGGTTTAACTCGCCGTCAGTCAATTACCCGTCACGCTCTTCGTAACGCGATGGTTCCCATCTTCCCCTCTATTATTGCTGAATTTATTTCAGTTTTATCCGGTTCATTAATTATAGAGCAAATTTTCTCTATTCCCGGTGTAGGAAGGTTATACTTAACGGCAATCAATTCTAAAGACTATGACTTCTTTATGATGCTTTCTGCATTCTATACCTTTATCGGTTTAGCAGCAGGTATCGTTGTAGATATATCTTACGGATTTATCGATCCTAGAATTAGAATGGGGGCAAGATAATATGATAAACGCAAACAATATTAAAAATAACCCTCAATTTAATAGTATTAACCCCAGTAAATTTCAAATAGTACAGGGTAGAACCAACATTCACGATAAAGCGCCTGAAACCAAGCCCGTAAGTTACTTTAAGGATGCTTGGAATCGCTTTAAAAAGAATAAAGGCTCAGTTGTTGCAACCGTTATTATTGCAATTTTAGTACTATTTGCTATATTTGCACCTATTTTTAGTCCATATACCGTTGAATATAATGATGCTTATTTTGCTTACTGTTTACCTAAGAGTAGTTTAAGTGAAAAGTTTGGCTGGGATTTTTGGGATGGCTGCAAGGAAGACGTAATGAATCAAGCAAAGTTCGATTACTATTACGGTATTGGTTTTGAATCTACCCGTATCGTTGGGGAAGAAAAGGCCCACTCTGCAGTTAAGAACCAAGAATTTACGCCTATAAATCATGATGATGGGACTACTACCTATAAAGTTCGTTTTGATACTTATGAAAAAACCGGCGTAATTTTAAGAAGTATTACTGTTAAAGAATACGATAAAATTCAAGCTTATCAAGATAGAACTGGTATTCAAGTTATTTATCCTATAACGGAAAAGAAATTACGTCCTGTTTCCTACGACGGTGCAGAAAAAGACGGTAATTATTGGATGCAAACTAAAACTGAAAAGGGTAAGGCAGTTATCGTTCTTGATGAAAACGGTCAGTATGTTCCTATTTATAAAGAATATACCGGTTTAAAGGCTGATGGAACTCCTAAAGACGGTTATACCAGTAGACTTTATGAAGTGGATGAAAACGGTGAACGTCTTTACAACTACGGCTTAAAGAATCAAACCGGTTATGAAGTTCGTCTTAATTATTACGAATACTACGTTTTCTTACATACCGAAGATTATCAAGATGGTATTAAACAACCCATATTCTTATTTGGTACAAGCGATAAAGGTCACGATATATTCACTCAGCTTGCAGGCGGTGCAAGATTCTCTTTCTTATTCGCAATTGTTGTTTCCGTTGTTAATATGTTAGTAGGTACTATCTACGGTGCAATCGAAGGTTATTACGGTGGCGCAGCAGATATTATCATGGAACGTATTTGCGATATTTTGGGCTCAGTTCCCACAATGATCGTTATTACGCTATTGAAGCTACACATGAGCGATACAGCGATGCAAAAGCACGGGCACTTGCTGATACTGTTCATAACGTACTTTGCTACGGGGTGGATGGGGATGGCTGGTAGAGTTCGTATGCAGTTCTACCGCTTTAAGAACCAAGAATACGTTCTTGCATCAAGAACTCTTGGCGCAAGAGATAGAAGAATAATGTTTAAGCATATATTCCCCAACTCCCTTGGTACTATCGTTACGGGTTCAGTTCTAGTAATCCCCGGTATGATCTTCAGTGAATCTTCACTTTCATACTTAGGTATTATTAACCTTTCAACCGGCGATTTAACTTCAGTTGGTACGTTGCTTGCAAAAGCAGACCCGTACTTAGCGGATTATCCCTACATGATGGTATTCCCCGCAGTATTTATTTCATTATTGATGCTCAGCTTCAACCTATTCGGTAACGGCTTACGTGACGCATTCAACCCGTCACTTCGTGGAGCAGAGGAGTAAGATATGGAAAAGAAATTACAAGTTAAAGACCTTACCTTATCGTTCAGAACTCAGAACGGTAAGGTACAGGCAGTAAGAGATATAAGCTTTGATTTATACAAAGGTGAAACACTTGCTATAGTTGGTGAATCAGGCTCCGGTAAGTCTGTTACATCTAAGGCTATTATGGGTATTTCTGCCGTTAACGCTATTATAGAAAACGGTGAAATCCTTTACGACGGCAAGGACCTTACCAAAATCGGTGAAGAACAGTTCTATGAACTTCGCGGTAACAAAATCGCAATGATCTTCCAAGATCCTATGTCTAGCTTAAACCCCATTATGCGTATCGGTAAACAGCTTACCGAAGCTATGCTTTTAAAGGGTAAGGCTAACCAAAGGGAATCTAAAAAGAACTTTAACACAATGCTTCATTACCTTGAACAAAATATGATTAATGCTATTGCTGATCAAGGCGCAGAAAAGGCTAAAGAAGTATCTGCTAAAGTTAAAAACTTCGATAAGTTTGAATATAAGCACTTAGAACTAGAAGGTGAATATAACGAAGCTCTTGACTGTGCAACCGAAAGTGCGGAAGAAATTAAGAATATTCTTTTTGAAATAGAAAAGAATGCTGTTGCTCCTAAGGCAGCTGCTGGCAGAATTAAAATTATCTTAGGCTTTGCTAAAAAGGCAGTTTCACGTTACGTTGTTCACAGTAATGCATCTCGTTATAACGAATTACTTGCTGCCGTTAGCGCAGAAAGTAAGAACGTTAAGGTTAGCAAGGATTTTACCCAGCTTTCCGCTCAGCTTAAGGAAATGTTAGAAATTCTTGAAGACGCTATTGCTTACGTTAAGCCCAACTTCTTTGCAATGGGTTACTATTTAACCTTCTCTGGCGCAGAGCTTCCCGAAATGTCCGTTTCTGAGCTTAACGTATTCTTACGTAAGTACTTAGACGATAACTTTATGCTTGACTTTATTGCGCAAGCTAAGAAGGGTATTGAATATTCTTATTTTAACTCTGTTGAAAACAAGAAGCAGGCTATTGCTTGCATAGATGAACAGTTTGAAGTATTTAACAAGGAAGAATTAGTTCATTCAGAGGTTAACGCTGCATCTAAGATTTTAATTGATGCCGTTGAAGCAACTATAGACCGT
The DNA here is from genome assembly GCA_045535775.1 of Christensenellaceae bacterium. Lineage (GTDB taxonomy): Bacteria > Bacillota > Clostridia > Christensenellales > Borkfalkiaceae > HGM11416. The sequence continues at coordinate 19,196 of JAZSMG010000070.1, forward strand.
CTTGCAATTAAGAAAGACTCTTACGCTTATACCTTCGAGCTTGCTATTAAAAATGCAGTTAAGCTTTACTTTACCGGTATTGCTAAGAACGATAAGGAAATTAAGCGTCACGAAAGAGAACAAGCTAAGTACGATAAGATTATCGCTAAGGGTAAACAACCTGAATGGAAGGTTACCCCCGCAAAGGTTATCGATCTAGAACTTGCTAAAAAGAATATTTGCAAGCTATTAACGGCTACTAAAGAAAACTTCGTTAACGCTGTAGAAAATATGGCTAACTGTGATTTTGATGCAGTTACCGTTGAAATGATTGACTACTTAAAGGAACAGGCTGCCGGCGTTGTTAACAAGGTTACCCAATCTATGGCTAAGCGTAGAGCTATTAAGCTTATGGAAGAGGTTGGTATCCC
>JAZSMG010000166.1:0-3100 GCA_045535775.1 Christensenellaceae bacterium
GTAAAGGTTATTTCACCGCCAACGGATTTACCAATCCAGTTGCGTTGCATTGCCTTTGTTTTTTCGGGCCAATCAAGTTGATCAAGTCCGGTTAAAAGCTCTTCTGCGTAATCAGTAATTTTAAAGAACCACTGCGTTAAATCCTTTTTTACAACCTGAGAACCGCAACGTTCACAACAACCGTCGGTTACCTGTTCGTTAGCTAAAACGGTAGCACAAGAAGGGCACCAGTTAACGGGTGCTTCCTTTCTGTAAGCAAGTCCTTTTTCATATAGCTTAAGGAAAAGCCATTGTGTCCACTTATAATAATCGGGCATGCAGGTTTTAATTTCCGCGGACCAATCAAACATTGCACCCATGTTTTTAAGCTGAATTTCCATGGTTTCAATGTTTTTAACTGTAGAATCTTGGGGATGAACACCAGTTTTAATAGCGTAGTTTTCAGCAGGAAGACCGAATGCATCAAATCCCATAGGCTGAAAAACTTCAAATCCCTTCATCTTTTTATATCTAGCATAACTGTCAGTAGGTCCGTAGTTATACCAATGGCCAGCATGAAGCTTTGCACCGGAAGGATAAGAGAACATTTCTAAGCAGTAGAATTTTTTATCAATATTCTTTCTGTTAAAGTAAGCTGATTTTTCTTTTTCCCAGCGCTCTTGCCACTTTTTTTCAATTTCTTGCATGTTCATCATAAAATGAAACTCCTAATTTTTACAAATAATTAAACATAAATATTATAACATAAAAGAAATGATTTTACTAATGATTTTTTACGCAAAATTCATTTATTTATAAAAAATCTGTCATTTGTATATTTTTACTCAAAATTTAGGGGGATAAATGACATTTACGGGATGAAATAAAAACTTTTTTAAAAATAATATTTTTAAATTTAATACTTATTGTTTTTTTAAGTGACATTTTTCTTTCATTATGTTATTATTAACATAATAAAAATTGCGGTATTTACTTATGGAAGAAAAAATTGGTGCACCCGTGAGGGTGAAAAGTTTAAAATTAGATGAATTAAAATCTGTTATTGTGCTAATAATAGCAACACTTTTTTACTCATTAACCACCTATATTTTCGTTTTGGGTAATAATTTTGCACCAAGCGGTTTAAGCGGTATTTTGGCTATGATAGAAAAAAAGTATGCGCTTACAACCGGCTCATTCGTGTTGCTATTGATAAACGCACCACTTTTAGTGTGGTCTTTCTTTAGTCTTTCAAAGCGCTTTGCTATTTATACTACTTTAAGTGTTACTCTAATGTGTATTACCTTCTTTTTGCTTGATAAAATTGAAGGAGCAGAGAAGTTGCGTTTTTTTGATACCGTGGTGGTTATTGCCGGCGAAAGTTATTTCGATTTTGGCAGAAGAATATTTTGTGCCGTTATAAGCGGTTTTTCGGCAGGTGTTTCAATTGCTGCAATGTTTAGAATAAATGCTAGTTTAGGTGGTGTTGATATAATCGTTGCATTGGTGCAAAAGAAAAAACCGCGTGCAAACGTTTCAATTTTACTTTTTGCCGTTAATGCTATTGTTATTATTGCATCTTATTTTGTATTTGATGATATAGAAGGGGTATTACTTTCACTCATTTACATCATCATTTTTAGTAAGGTTTGTGAATATATTTTAAACGGTGTTAAAAAAGCCCTTAAGTTTGAGGTTGTTACAGAGCACCCCGTCGAGCTTTCTAAAGAATTAATAGAAAAGCTAGGGCATAGTGTTACGGTTACTCATGCAAAGGGAATGTATCAAAATAAAGATAAATATTTATTAATCTGCGTTATAAGAAGCCGTCAGGTTGCAGATTTTGAAAAGATATTAAAAAATTATCCAGACACATTTGCATTTGCTTCATCAGTTAGTGAAGTGTTTGGAATGTTTAATAAATAGGGGATATCATGAAGGAATTGATAAAAAAGAATCTACTTCCGTTTATTTGCTTAATTGTTTTGTTGGTTTTGCTTATTGTTGGAAGTATTTGGGATTTACAAATTAGCCAAAAGGTTGTAGATTTAAAAGAGGGAAATTATTACACTCATAATTTATTCGGTATAATATTTGAAATTATTGGTGAAATGCCAATATATTTGATTACCGCATTTGCATCTGCGCTTATTTTTCACAACTTTAAAAGAAGAGAAAAAAGTTTTTTTAACGTTGCAGTTCAAGTATTTGCAGTTTTAGTTTCTGTTGCATTACTCTTTTATATGAACTACAAACTCTTTAAATATCTTTCTATTCATTTGGATTTTACGGATTTTATCGGTGGAATAGGTGATACTGTTGCATATTTTTTATTGGGCGCTTGTATGACGTTCTTGCTTTTTTATCTAACGCAAAGATTACCCTCTGCATTTTTAAACAAGATGCTTGTTTGGGCTTTAATTGTATGGGGAACTGCCTTTATTTCTCAGGTTTTAACTCATTTATTAAAAGCCGTTGCTGCTAGACCTAGATATAGAGCAATGTTTATGATGGATGATTTTTCTGTGTACCGCAGATGGTTTCAATTCCAATGGGGTATACCGGAAATAGAAGATGATTTAGTAGTTCTTTACAATGCTGGATCAGATTGGTTTAAGTCCTTCCCATCCGGTCATACTTCGGCAGGGGCAATGGTTATTACGTTAACTTTAATTCCTTCCTTGTTTGAAAAAACAAATACTTTAACTAAAAAGGTTGTAACCTTATCAGTTGTAATAGCCTACGTTTTAGCGGTTATGTTCAGCAGAATTCTAGTTGGTGCACATTTCTTAACGGATGTTACCTTTGGTGCTCTTATAACGCTTGGATCAACTTGTTTATCTGTATTTATCGTTGAAAAAATAATGAAAAAAGTTACTATTACTAATTTAGTGGAAAGACAAAAACCCTGCTTAATAGAAGAAGAAATAAAAAACTAATACGTTAAAAATCAAACGCACCTTTAAGCCTTGGCAAAAGGTGCGTTTTTTTAATATCTAAAACTACCGCAGTAGCGTTCATCGGTAACGTCTAATATTTTTATATGGTTTTCCTCAATAAATTTACTTCTGTAAATGCTATATAAATCTTTTTTAGTATACAAGCGTAAATCGTTGTTATC
>JAZSMG010000036.1:0-11471 GCA_045535775.1 Christensenellaceae bacterium
AGCCGCTGGCACGGTACCCGTTGGGGACCGCCTACCAAACTGTAATTCACGATAAGGGTAGCGGTATTTTAAGTTAGCACACGCATTAGAAAAGTCTAACGGCGGAATTTTCGCGATGCTCAAATTGCGAACCCTTTGCGCCTATTAGGCTCTATCACAACAGCGGTTAAAAAAAGAAGCTTTATCTACGGCGTAATAGTTCGTTATTTATAAATTTTTGTAATTCCTACGTACGGCAAGTACGCCCCCTTACAAAAATTCACAAATGCCTGCTCTTACTTGTATCTAAAACTTCTTTTAAGTTATGTGTATAACATCTATTATTACAATAAAAATTCAACCGCTGTTTGTGATATCGCCTTGTTGATATAAATAAATTGCATAAAACATAATATCATAAAGGCAAGCATTCGCACTTGTACGCAAAGCAGTTCTTAGCCCAATACCAACGAAACCAAAAAAGCACCTGGATAAATCCAAGTGCTTTTTTGGTGCCGCTGGCCGGGGTCGAACCGGCACGGTGTTGCCACCGAGGGATTTTAAGTCCCTTGCGTCTGCCTATTCCGCCACAGCGGCGTGGCTTATTTAAGTTAACGAGTGAATTATACTCTATTTTAAAGATATTGTCAACAATTTTTTACGCGATTTGCAATTTTATTTTTTATTTTTTTAAAAAAATTATTTTTTTTCCTATTGCTTCTAATTTTACTTAAAATTCATAGCTTTTATAAGCGATTTTTTAAAAATTCCACCTACTTTTTCACTAAAATTTATGCATATAATACTTTTTTTAAAATAAGTCTTTACAAACGTCTAAGAGTATGATATAATTATAATGATATCGTATACACAAAATTTTGTTAACTAAGCAACGTGAAGTTGTTAGAGTTGAAAAAAGCAATAAAGTAAAAACAAGGGGCGGTGCTTTTTATGAAGATAGAATATTGCACGACGAAAGCACAAAAAAAAGAGTATATAAAATACCGTAATGCGCTTTATGCCGGTGATAAAAGTTACGTTTGCACAAGTGAATTTGTTCTTTTAGACATTTTGAATGCAAACACGGATTTTGCGCGCGAATGTGAAGTGCTTCCCGTATTGGTTAAAGATGGAAAAAAGGTTGTTGCACAGGCTATTTACATATACAATAAAGCCCTTCCTTATTTGCAAATAGCTTTCTTTGAAGCCGATAAAGGCCAACAAGATGCGGTAGATTTAATTTTAAACCAAGCAAAGCTTCTTGCAAAGCAACGCGAACTTAAGCAGGTGATTATTGGGCTTAACGGGCATATAAGTTACGGTGTAGGCATATTAACCAACCGCTTTGATTACAAAAATTCATTTGATAGCAATTACAATAAATATTATTATAAAGAATATTTTTCAGGTTTACAAAAGCAAACTTTATCCACCTATCGCCAAGAAAAAAAGGTTATGGAGCAGTATTTAACGGTTGGTGGAAGGTATAGAATAAGAAAGGCGAACTTAAAGAACTTTTATGAAGAAGCGGAGTTAATGCGTTCCTTATGTGAACAAACCATAGCGAAAACCTTTTTATATTTTCCAACAAAAGCAGGGCATTTTTATCAGTTAATGCGCGATTTGCGCCCATTTTTAAAGGATGAAAATTTACTTTTTGCAGAGGATGAAAAGGGTAACACTGTTGGCTTTTTGTTTTGGCACCCCGATTTTAATCAAATGCTAAATGGTGGCAAGCATTATTCCACTTTAGGCATAGCAACTGCATACCTATTAAGAAGTAAAAAAATAGAAAATGCCAAACTAAACGCAATGGGAACTCTTTCACCAAGGGTAACTAGTGAACTATTAAACGAGCTTAGCAGGGTAATGGGCGATCGCTATAAAACGTTAGAAACAAACTTTGTTTGGGATAACAATCTGCCTTCTACCCACGTTAACAGAAGATTTTTTGGCGAACCGCACAGGAAGTACGAGGTGTATTTTTATGAAGTCGATTAAAATTTATAAAGCGAGCGAGCTTCCAAAGGAGTGGGATGCTCTAACGGGGGATAATCCTTATTTAAAACGCAAATTTTTAGAGTTTATAGAGGGTACTGAGCACGATTATACCCCAACTTATCATCTTTTTTACGATGATGAAGGCGTTTTAGATTCCATATTTTTATCGCACCCAAGAAAGGGCTACAACATGACAATGTTCACGAAATTCGTGTATAGGGTAAAGGTAACCTTTATCTATTTACCGATGTGCGTAACAAGAAACTGCATAGTAATGGGCAAGTTAAAAAACTTTGTTTTAGATGAAATCAAGGCAATAAAAGGTTATAAGATGGTGCTTAACTTAGATAACCGCGATATGCCGGGGTTTGCAACCGGGTATACCTGTCCAAAATGCATTTTACAACTAAATTTTAAAAGCTTTGACGATTATTTTGCCTCAATGCGCAGTGACTACCGCAATAGGGCTAAAAAGATTATGGCAAAATCGTCTGCGCTTACCTTTAAGTTTATAGATAACAAAACGCAGTTCACAGATGAGCTTTACAAGCAGTATTTAAACGTGTTAAACAATTCCAAAATGCGTATAGAAACGCTTAGTAAGGAATATTTTGAAGGGGAGCAGTTTTCAATATTCGTTGCATATTTGCAAGAAAAGCCGGTTGGCTTCGTTCAGCTTTTACCAAATGGAAAGGAACTTATATTTGAATTTGTTGGCGTAGATTACAAATATAACGCAGAATATGCCGTTTATCACAGAATGTTGTATGAAATCATTCGATACGGCATAGATAACGGGTATGAAAGTGTGGATTTTGGACAAACGGCAGACGACATAAAACTAAAGCTTGGCAGTAAATACGTATATTTATATGCGGCATTGCATCACAGCAACCCAATAATGAACCGCATATGCGATATAGTTGGTAAAAAAATACAGTATAAACCTGTTACAACACCCTATCGAGTGTTTAAAGGAGATGAATAATGAAATTTCTTTTAGTAAAACCCCTTCCGCATAAAAACTCTATCAATCTTCAAAGCTTTATGATATGTGAGCCGTTAGAATTGGAGTATGCCGCCTCCATGATAGAATCCATGGGGCATACCGCGGATATAGTAGACCTTGTTATAGACAGAGATTTTACTTCTGCTTTTTTAAAAGATGATTACGACGTAGTTGCGTTTACCTCTTATCTGGTTCACGTGGGGATTGTTAAAGGCTACTGTGCAGAGGTAAAAAAGCGCAATCCCAAGGCGATTACGATAGTTGGCGGTGTTCACTGCGAGGTAGTACCGGAGGATTTTGAGGATGAAAATATTGACTGCCTTCTAACAGGGGGAATGTATGCACTTAGTGGTGTTATTTCTGCAATAGAAAAGGGTTTAGATAGGGCAAAACTGCTTGAATTAGGCAAGCACCCCAAGAGTTGTGAGTTTAAATTTTTGCATCCGGATAGGTCGAAAACTGCAAAATACAGGGAATATTATAACTATATTTATCACGATAGATGCGCCACAATCAAGACCTCTTTCAGCTGTGCGTACGATTGCGAATTTTGTTTTTGCACGCAGGTAGGTGGATATTATGAAAGAGATTTAGATGACGTTATTTTAGAGTTGAAGGAAATACAAGAGCCCAACGTATTTATAGTAGACGATAACTTTTTATATAACAAAGAAAGAATAAAGCGCTTTTGCGCATTACTCGAAGAGCAGGGTATAAAAAAGACCTTTATTGCCTTTGGTAGGGCGGACTTTATTGCTAAAAACGAAGATATTATTGAATTACTTGCAGCGCACGGATTTGACGCCTTTTTCGTTGGTATAGAATCCTTTAAGAAGGAAGAGTTAAGCGATTACAATAAGCGCACCTCTGTTGAAGTAAACGATAAAGCGGTTAGAATATTAGAAAAGCACGGTGTGCAGTGTTACAGTGGGCTTATAGTTGGCTTTGACTGGACTAAAAAGGATTTCGACGGGCTAATTAACTATCTAAACGCATTTGAGCATCCAATGGTAAATATTCAACCCATAACCCCAATAAAGGGCACGCCCTTTTATAACAAGGTAAAGGATCAAATAGTAGAAGATGAAACGCGCTATGAAAACTTTGATATGGCGCACGTGGTAATGTTACCGCAAAAGATGTCCGTAAGGGCGTTTTATTACAATATTTTGCGCGCATACCTTAAGACCTCTGCATCAAAAAAGGGCAGAAGGTATATCATAGAGCGATACGGTAAGAAGGTTTATCGCCGTGTAAGAAAGGGCGCTGTAAAAATAGCAATGCAGTATATAAAACTAATTATTAAGCCGAATATAGGGAGATAATTATGAACAAAAAAATTCTTTTTATTCAGCCGTCTATATATGACGATAAGGGAAAGGTAGTAAAAAAGAACAAGCTGTATTTCGTTGGCTTGGCGTATCCCGTTTTAGCATCCTTGTTGCCAAAGGATTGGAGCTGTGAAATTTGCATAGAAACCATTGAAGACATACCTTACGATACCGATGCGGACGTAATTGGCATTGGCGGAATGGGGCATGCGGCAAACAGAGGTAAGGATATTGCCATAGAGTTTAAAAAGCGCGGTAAAATAGTCTTTATGGGCGGGCCGATGGTAAGTTTAATACCGGAGGTTGCAAAGGAATACTGCGATTTTGTAATGATTGGCGATTCAGAAGAGATTATGGCAGAGGTTTGTGAGGATTTAGAAAAGGGAACGGTAAAGCCCTTTTATAAAAAGCCAATCACAAAGCTTTCTTTGCCACTGCCTAGATACGATTTGGTTTTAAATAAAAAAATAGGCGATTTTCTGCCCGTTCAAGCAGGTAGAGGTTGCCCCAATAGCTGTAAATTTTGCTCAATTTACTGTATTTATAGGAATAAGTACATAAAGCGCCCAATTGATGAAGTGGTTAGGGATATAGAATACGTTAAAAGCCTTGGCTTTAAAAAATTCCTTTTAATTGACGATAATATCGTTGCCGATGAGGAATATATGTTAGAGCTTTGCAACAGAATTAAGCCCTTAAAAATGAAGTGGATGAGCCAATGCGCCATTCAAATTGCAGATAACGATAAGTTGCTTAAGGCGGTGGCGGAAAGCGGTTGCTATACATTAAGCTTCGGCTTAGAAAGTATTTGTAAGCCCAATTTAGAAAGCTTCCACAAAACTTGGTGTGATCCTCAATATTATATAGATATTATTAAAAAGGTAAACGATGCAGGTATAGAGGTTGCCAGTGAAATGATAGTGGGTGCGGATTTCGACACGCGTGAAAGCCTTTTAGAAACGGTTGAGTTCGTGAAGAAGGCAGACATAATCGCCCCCAAATTCTATTGCTTAACTCCTATTCCCGGTACAGATTTGCACACGGAAATGAAGGAAAAGGGCAAAATTACCGATTACGATTATATGAGTTACAAGCCATCCGTTTCCGTTTTAGATACCCCAAATATGAAGGCTCACGAGGTTACGGAATGCTATTGGATGGTTTACAATAAGCTTTACACGATACCTGCGATTTTAAGAAGAACGATATTTAACAAGAGGTTTTTAAAGCATCCGGGAAGAACTGTATTTTACCTAATGGTAAATCTTGTTTACCGTTCGCAAATAAAGCGCAAAATAGCCCCAAATATTCTTTAAAAGGCTAAAAATAAGCTTAAAATTACTTAAAATACTTGCAGATTTAATGATTTTAGTTTAAAATTTGTTCAAGCAAAGATATTTATCACGGAGGAGTAAGATGAACTACGAGGTTTTTATCTCATATAAGTGTTCAGATGAGAATGGAAATAAAACACTTGATTTCGCTATTGCAAAAGAGTTATACGAAACCTTAACGAATATGGGGTATAATACCTTTTTATCCTCTAATACCTTAGAACAGCTTGGCAGTTCGCGGTATAAAGCAGATATAGATAGCGCGTTAGATACTGCAAAGGTGATGATCGTTGTTCTTTCTAGGGCGGAATATGCTTCATCTCATTGGGTTCAGTACGAATGGGATAGCTTTTATAACGATTATCTTTCAGGTGTTCGCAAGGAAGCCAATTTGTTCACGCTTACAACTAACGTTAACGTGCACGAGTTACCGCGTACGCTTAGAAACGTGCAAAATTTTGATTATAAAGAGGGATTATCGCACCTTTGTGAATTTGTAAAAAATGCAATACCCAAGCAGGTAGCGCCTGAATTTGTAAATTCCGCTCCGGCAGAGGAAAAAAGAATTTCAATTATAACCGGCAAACAGGTTACAGTTGAGGATATCAAGCAAGCGGTTTATCTTGATACTTTGGTGTATGATGATATTTATCACGTAGATACAACTCAATGTGAAGAATGGTTTGCCGTTAACCCGGATATTTACGTAATGGCAAAGGATGTAAAGACCAACCGCATTATCGCATACGTAAATATATCACCTGTAACGGATGAGTGTTATGCGCGAATTAAGCAAGGCGATTTTATTGATATTGGCATAACTGCAGATATGATTTTAAGTTACGATATGCCATTCCCATACAGTTTATATTTTTCATCAATAGTTATACATCCCGATTATCAAAACAGTGAAGTATTTATGGAAATTTTTAACGCAATAGTAGATAAATTTATTGCGCTAGGTGAGCATGAAGTATTTATTAAAAGAATGATAGCTGATGCTGTAACGAAAAACGGTGAAAAGTTTTGCAAATTATTCGGTATGAAAAAAATAAAGGGCAGTAATCATGAATCATCACTTTATGAGATTACTATGATACCGCCCAAGTTTAGAATTCTATCTAAAAAGTCCAAGCAGTTATACGATTATTATCAAAAGAAGTATAACGATGCCCCCTATTTATTTTTAGAAGATGATTAAGCGCAAAAAAAATTAAAAAATACACAAAAAGGGAACGCTAACGTCGTTCCCTTAATTTTTATGCAGTTTAGCCCGCTTTAGAGCCGTTAGAAAGCTCTTGCTTTCTGTATTGAAGCATATAAAGGCTATAATATCTACCTTTGTTTTTAAGAAGCTCAAAGTGAGTTCCCTGTTCAATAATTTCGCCGTGAGAAAGCACTATAATATTATCTGCGTGCTGAACGGTAGAAAGTCTGTGAGCAACTATAAGCATAGTGCCAATATTCATCATCTTTTCTAGCGAGTTTTGAATTAAAAGCTCGGTTTCGGTGTCAATATTAGCGGTAGCCTCGTCCAAAATCATAATTTCGGGCTTGTGAATAATAGTTCTTGCAAAGGAAAGAAGCTGTCTTTGACCGGCAGAGAAGTTGTTACCGCGCTCTAAAATTTCATCATCAAGCCCTTTTTCCAGCTTGTTAATGAACTTGTCTGCGTTAACGTACTTACAAGCCTTCATAATCTCTTCATCAGAAATACCTTCTTCTCTTAAAAGAATGTTGCTTCTAATAGTACCGGAGAATAGGAAAACGTCTTGAAGCATCTGACCGAAGTGCTTTCTTAAAGAGGAAATCTTAATCTTCTTAATATCAATACCGTCAATTAAAATTTGTCCCTTTTGAATATCGTAGTTACGGCAAATAAGTGATAAAATAGTGGTTTTACCGGAACCTGTAGCGCCAACGAAAGCAACCGTTTGCTTGGGCTCGATCTTAAATGAAACGTCCTTTAAAACCCATTCGCCTTCCTTATAGTAGAACCAAACGTTTTTAAATTCAATTTCACCTCTAACGTTTTCAAGCTCAATAGCATCTTCTTCGTCAACAACAATGGGCTTAGTATCTAAAATAGAGAAGATTTTTTCTGCTGAAGCGAATGCAGACTGAAGCCAGTTAAACATTTCCGCAAGGCTTTGAATGGGGTTAAAGAAGCGTGAAATATACATATAGAATGCAATAATAACTTCACTTGTGATAATTTGACCTAAGAAGGGCTTATCCTCTAACACACCCTTACCGCCAAGGTAGAATAGGCACATAACAGAAGTTATGTAAAGCATATAAACCATCGGGCGGAAGATACCAAAAACAAAGATTTGCTTGCGTTTAGCAACGCTTAGTTTTGCATTTCTTTCATTAAATTCCTGCATTTTGCGTTCTTCTCTGTTAAATATTTGGGTGATTTTAATACCCGAAAGATTTTCAGATAAGAAGGTGTTAATATCAGTAGTACCGTCTTTAACTCTGCGGTAAGCGCGCCTAGAGAACTTTCTAAATATTAAGGTAAATAGAAGTATAAAGGGCACGAAGCAAAGAACCATAAGGGTTAGCATATAGTTTAAGCAGAGCATAGCAACCAAAACGCCTAAAATAACGAAAACGTTTTTAACTAAGGTAACTATAATATTGGTAAACATCATAGAAACGCCGTTGGTATCGTTGGTAACACGTGTAACAAGCTTACCAACGGGGATTTGGTGAAGTTGTTCGTGGCTTAGCTCTTCAATATGCTTAAACAGGTCCTCTCTTATATTAGAAATAATCTTTTGACCTGTTTTTTGTAAAACGATTGACTGCACGTAGGTGCTAATAAGTGAAACTATAAGAATGCTAGCATAAAGAGCAACTCTAATATAAAGCTCGTAAAGCTCAAAGCCCTCTTTAATAATCTTTTGAATGTTAGCTATAAGTAGGGGTGAAATAATGTCGTAAGATATAGAAAATAGCATTACGGTAAGCACTAAAATGAAGTTTTTCCAATAGGGCTTAGCATAAATAAGTAATCTTTTAACTATTTCTGAATCGGGAATATTTCTATCAAAGCCAATAGCTTCTTTTTTGTTTTTCATAAAAGCGTAAGCTAAAATGAAAATAACAGAGAATGTGCCAATAATAGCGCCTGCAATTAGTAAAGGAAGATATTCGTGCATATTTTAGCCCTCCTTTTCATCTTCAAGCTTTTGAAGCTCAACCATATTGCGGTATTCTTCGCAACCGTTATAAAGCTCTTCGTGTGTGCCGTAAGCAATAACCTTACCGTCGTCAATAAATATGATTTTATCCATATGTTCAATGGTAGAAATACGGTGGGCGATAAGTATAGTAGTTTTGCCCTCTCTGCTGGTGCGAAGGTTATCAATAAGCGTTTTTTCAGTCTTAGTATCAACTGCAGAAAGAGAGTCGTCTAAAATAAGTATAGGCGCGTCCTTCATAAGCGCTCTTGCAATAGAGATACGTTGCTTTTGCCCGCCGGAAACGGTTACCCCTCTTTCGCCAAGCATAGTAGAGTAGCCATCGTTAAATTCTTCAATATTATCGTCAACTGCAGCAAGGTTAGCAAAATGCTTAACTGCATCTAGATCGTTAGTGTCTGAAGCGAAGGCAATATTGTTTTGAATTGTATCGCTGAATAGGAAGTTATCCTGGGGAACGTAAGCGGTATTTTCACGCAATGAATGAATGGTAATATCGTTAACGTCTAATCCGTCCACGAACAGCGTACCGTCCTCAACGTTGTAGTTTCTTAAAATTAAGTCCACAAGTGTTGTCTTGCCGGAGCCCGTTTTACCAATAATACCAACGTGTTCGCCTGCGCTAATTTTAACGGATATATCGGTTAACGCGTTATAGTCGCCGTCTGGGTATCTAAAGGTAAGGTTTTTAAATTCTATGTCTCCTTTAACCGCTGGAATAGGCGTGGCATCAGGTGCGTCAACAACGTCTTGCTTAGCATCTAAAAGCTCGGTGATACGCTTTAATGAAGCTCTGCCTCTAGATTGAAGCTCAATAAGCTCAGAAATAGCCATAACCGGCCAAACGATAGAGTTAAAGTAGCCAATGAATTCCATAAGCTCGCCTGCGTTAAACGTTCCCTTATAAACAAGGTAACCGCCGTAGCCTAAGATAATGCAAATAACCGATTCAACGAAAAGAGTAACGAAAATACGAAGAAGGGTAGAAGCCTTGGTGTATTCTACGTTTGCAATTTCATTTTCCTTGTTAAGCTTTTTAAATGCCATAAGCTCTTTAAATTCCTTAACGAAAGCCTTAATAACGGCAATGCCTGAAAAGCTTTCCTGTGAGAAATCGGAAAGAGATGAAAAGGCTTCTTGGCGTCTTTCCCATTTTTTAGACATATACTTACCAACTATAATAACTATGCTAAGCATAAATGCCATAGGAATTAGCGAAAGAATAGTTAAAAGGGGATCCATTATTGCCATTTTAATAAGTGAAAGTCCACCTAAGAACAAAGCGTCTGCAAACATCAAAATTCCAGAGCCGAAGCAATCCTGAACGGTTTCTATATCGTTGGTGAAAAGCGCCATTAAATTGCCGACCTTGTTTACCTGATAATACTGTTGAGATAGGTTTTTACTATGGTCAAACATTCTGGATCTCAAATCGGTTTCCACTCTAATACCGCTACCAAAGAAGCAAATACGCCATAAAAATCTGCCAAGCACAATCGAAAGAATGATAAATAACATTGGCATACAAATCTTTTCAAGTAAAAAATCAAAATTAAATGGAACGATTTGCCCGTTTAATTCAACTTCGCCGTACGTAATACCGTTAATTAAGTACTTGTAAAGCTTGGGGATTTCAAGCTGAAAAGCATCAACTACAACCAACGCGATTAATCCGAAAACAATTAAGTGCAAATACTTTAAATAGTACCTGTTTATGTACTTTCCGAATAACACAAAGACTACCTCCTGTATGTATTATATATAAATATTATTAAATGAAAAATAATCTAAATAATAAAGATAATGTTATCGAATAACTAAATTTTATATATAAAATAATAATGTAAAAAGAATAGCACTTTAGCAAACTGTTTGTCAAGTAATTTTTTAGCGCGATAAAAAAAATAAAAAATATTTTTCTTGCGCGTTTATTAAAGGCTTTCAAACTCTAAATAGCACAAAAAAAACGCCTGCTAAAAAGCAAGCGTAATTTTAAAGGTGAATTACTTCCATTCTCTCTTGAAGGTTTCCCAATCTGCAGGGCAGTAATCGTAACCGTCTTGGAAGAAGCATCTTAAAATGTAGTATTCGTTTTCATCAAAGCTCTTATCGCCAAGAAGTGACATATAGCAGAAGCCTAAAACTAAAGAAGAGAAGTTTTCGGGATCAATAGCATCACGAAGACCGTTGATAAGCTTAATATCTTCAATGATTTCTTCAGCGGTTAATCTTTCAGAAAGTTCTCTGCAATCAGCAACGCTTAAGGGTTGGAAGTGTGCCCAACCGCAGTACTTAACGTATGCATCGTATTCGCCTTGTAAGAAATCGCCGTCGCTAAAGTTGAAGTAAATGAATAAACGTTGGAAGATATAGAAAACTTCATCCTTGTATTCATAGCCCTTAGCCTTGCAAAAATCAACGTACATTTTTTCGATTTCTACAAATGCGTGAGAAAGAAGGTTTTTAACTCTTACCTCGTATTCTTCAGCGCTAACTTCATTCTTTCTTGCCCATGCAGTATTCATCATGCTAATTAAATTCATTTTTTCAGTAGCCATAATAAAACTCCTTAAAATATTATTAAAGTAAAATAATTATATCACACTAA
>JAZSMG010000212.1:0-8371 GCA_045535775.1 Christensenellaceae bacterium
TGTTTTTAGGTTTGTGCGAAGTATTTTGCAAAGCAAAAAGAATGGGTTACGGCATACCTGCTTTGCAAAATGCAAGAATTCGAATCCAAAAACGAGCGCGCCAAAAAAGTCGTATCAACAGGATGCGACTTTTTTTATCCAAGTCGCAGACTTGGTATATCATTGACGCACGAAGTGCGGCGTATATCATCAGCTCCTTTGGAGCTGTATATCATCACGCATCAGCGTGTATTCCTCTGCGACTTGATGATATACAAAACTTTGTTTTGATGATATGCAATTTCTCACGAAATTGATGATATACAAGGCTTTCGCCTTGATTTTGATTAGACTTTGTGCTATAATCTACTCAAAGAGGTAATATTATGTCAAAGGACTATTTATTGATATATTCAGAACAACTCGCAACGGAAATAGAGTTGCTTTGTCAAAACTTAAAAGCGCCGTCCAATACCATTTTTCAAATACGCAAAAGCTCAAGTAGCGTTTATGCTAATATTCG
The DNA here is from genome assembly GCA_045535775.1 of Christensenellaceae bacterium. Taxonomy (GTDB): domain Bacteria; phylum Bacillota; class Clostridia; order Christensenellales; family Borkfalkiaceae; genus HGM11416. Next base: position 503 of record JAZSMG010000212.1, read on the forward strand.
TGAAGCAAATTACGGTCAAAGCAAATTTGATATGCTTTCTAAATTTGAAATTGCACTCAAAGAATGTAGTGAAACAGAGGGTTGGTTAAAGTTGTTGTTCAATACTTCTACCATTAATGAAGAAACATTCAAAAATTATCGTAATCTATGCGGACGCATTAGAAGAATACTAATTGCAAGTTGTAAAACTCTAAAAGAATAAACTTAATATAATTAAGAGTCTATCTTCCGAGTATTTGCGCCCTCGGTGGATGGACTCTTTTTGTTTTCGTTAAAATTAAGGATATTCGTTAAATTTATGATATTCCGTTAAAATTGTGGGATAATCGTTAAAATTATACTAATTTTTCGATTTTTATGGACGGTTTATATTGATTTCTTTTGAATTTGGTGATACAATCATTGCGTAGCAATGTATGTAATTGCCGTTAGGCGGATGTTATTTTTCGGCTTGATTCCATACAATTCTATTGAATTGATTCCATACCGCTAACGCGGATTACATGCACAACCTTCGTTGTGATTTTTAGTAAGGAATAATTAGCAAGCAGTCTAGAATGCTTATAGTCAAAGACTATCATCCACTCGTGAGTTTGAATCGTGGATAGCGTAGTGCCTAGGACCACGTTGAAAGGCTATAGCGCATTCGGTAACGGAAGCAGTTACAACCTCCTGCAAAGTCGGGAGGTTTTTTCATTATACGGTAGGTGAATGTATTGAAAAAATGCGATTTTTGTGCTATAATAAACACAACAATAAATAGGAATTTGACGGAGGTAATATGGCAAATTTGATAGTAATATGCGGACCGCAAGCAGTCGGAAAGATGACTGTCGCAGAAAGTGTCAGAGATAAACTAAAATACAATCTCATGATGAATCATGACAGCATAGAAGTATCCGACAAAATCTTTGGTTTTGCAACACCTGCGCAAAAAGAGTTCAATGCAATATTCAGAGAAAAAGCTTTTGAAATGGCGGTAAAGCATAATGTTGACTTGTTGTTTACTTTTGTGTGCGCTTTTGAAATTCCGCAACAACGAGAATATCTAACCAACCTTGCCCACTTGTTTGAATCCAATGGTGGACAGTTTTATTTTGTTGAATTGAGTGCAGACCTTGAGACCAGGCTTATGAGAAATGCAACGCCACACCGCATGGAAAGAAAAGCTTCCAAAAAGGATGTAGAATGGAGCAGAGCGAATCTATTAAGAGATACGCAAAAACATAGACTCAATTCCGCGCCCGATGAAGTTTGGTTTGAGCATCATCTTAAAATTGATAATACAAATCTTGAACCAGACGAGGTTGCCGATATTATCGTTAGCACTTTTAATCTGTCTGCCAATGATAAAAAAGAAACGGAATATCGTTTTGGTGTATAAGTAGATTCGTTAGACCAATTCCAATTTGTCGGTTAATTAACTGTACGCATTTTGAATAAACTGTACACACTTTTTAAGGGGTGTGCGCAAATTGTATTAAAATAGGTATTTACACACACGTAAAAAAGCAGGCGCAAAAAGTGCTTGCTTTTTTTGATAGCGAATTGGTAAAGCTTGCTAAAAGGGATTGACAAAAGAAAAAAACGAGTGTATAATAAAAGCAAGATTTCGCAATAGCGAAGTTTTATAGTCTTAAAATATTTCGCAATGGCGAAGCTTTGCAATGTAAATAATTTCGCAATGGCGAAGCAAAAATCAAAAAAGCTTGAGGAAAAAATGCAATATATTACCGTTCAGGAAGCCGCTCAAAAATGGGGTGTAACAACTCGCAGAGTTCAAATGCTTTGCAATGAAGAAAGAATACACGGCGCAGTGCGTTTTGGTAAGTCGTGGATGATACCGCACACGGCTGTATTGCCTAATGCAAGAAGGAAAAGTCAAGAACCGCGAATGCCAATGCCAAGAAAAACTCCTTTTTTAGATATGACTGATCTTTATACTCAATTAGGAAGTGCAGACGAGTGTATAAAGAGCCTGAAGTATAATCCCGAAGCGCAGGCGTTATTTGCTGCAGAAATCGCATATTGTAGAGGGGAAATAGATAAGGTAATCAAGTATGCAACCGAATTTTTGCGTTCCCGTTCGGGCTTTTATGCGGTAAACGCCGGTGGTATGCTATTAGCCCTTGCAGCTATGTGGTGTGGGGATATTACGCTTTACAGGCAGGCAAAAATTCACATTTGCAACGCGCCCTGGAAAACCCCTGATGATAAGCAAATTATGCGCCTTTCGCTTGCGTGTATAGATAGTGCAGTGCGTGATTTAAGCGATTATCCGGATTGGTTTAGAAAGGGGCAATTTGAGCATTTACCCCCGGATGCTCACCCTGCGGCAAAGGTTTTTTACATAAAATACTTCATAATAGCGGCGCAAGAACAGGCAAAAGGGGTAATTAAGCTTCCCGACGTTAGCGGTATGGGACTAATGCGCGTAGTTCCTTATATTGCAGAACCGCTTATATCGCGTGTTGTTGCGGAAAAGTTGATTATTCCCGAAATATACTTACGCTTACTTGTAGCTATTGCATACCATCAGCTTGGCGAGGATGAAAGTGCAATAATGCATATAGATAAAGCCATAGACCTTGCTTTGCCGGACAGATTACTTGGCATACTTGCCGAGCATAGGCGAAATTTAGACAATCTGTTAGACGACAGACTGTTATTAAAGGACGAAAAGGCGCTTGTTAGGCTAAGGGAATTGCATAAGGAATTGTTGCAGGGCTTTACAAAATTACACAATTCGCTTTTCTCTAAAAACATTTCAAACGCGCTTAGCGTAAGGCAACGCGAGATGTGCCGTTTGGCGGCGTTTGGGCTTCCCGATAAAGAAATTGCCCTTCGCATGAAGGTAGAGCCCTCACACGTAAAAAAAGAGCTTTATATGATTATGAATAAAACGGGCGCGGCGAATAGAAAAGAGCTTGGCGCATACGTTTAAAAACCCCAACTTTTTCGGCTTGAAAAGTTGGGTGAACAAAAAATAAATACCCAACCTTTTTCTTCTAAAAAGTTACCCAAAAGCATAAAGAAATTCCGTATAATGGTGCCAGTAAATCCAAGTGGCGCTGTTATGCGGAATTTTTAATTTATATAGGAGGTGAACTGGTGAGTGAGATAAAAGTCGGCGCTTTATATAAAACAATAGAAATAGACGGCGCGCGTTTAGATATATATTACGGCTTTTATAATGAACGGGAAAAAGAGCTTGGGTACGATCCTACGCCCATCTATCCCAATCTGGATAAAAATCCGCAATACACGAAAAACGGCTTACCGATAGTTGCCGTTTATAAAGACACGTGTGAGCATTTTAATTCTCTACCCAAGACGATAGAAATAGACGGGTGTATAAACTGTAAATATTTCGACAAAAAGGAAGATTGTATTGGGCTTTGCAGATGCGAACACAGAAGGATAAATGGAAAGGCTAAACGGCAGGACGTGTAAATTTAACAAACGTTAAGCAAAGCTTTAACCAATAAAAATAAAATTAAGATAATAATAAGGAGAATATAAAATTTATGAAAACAAAATCTTTAAAAAGAAAACTTTTAGCTTCATTACTTTCTTCAGTAGTGGCAGTTACAGCATTTGGTGCGCTGGGTAGTGTAACCACCGCTTCGGCAGAGGAGCACACTCATACGTACGTAAACGGATTTTGCGAAACTGTTGAAGGTGAGACTCATTACGAAGAGCCTAAATTGAACGATAACGGCACGGAAAGTGACACCACCGATGATTATTACGAAATAGGTAACGCAGGTAATCTTTACTGGTTTGCAGAGCACGTAAATTACAGAGAAGACAATACCGTACCTAATATAGACGTAAACGCAAAGCTTACTGCTGATATAGTAGTAAACAAAAAGGTTATTGTAAACGGCGAATTAAACGAAGAAGAGAAAGACTCTTTCCGCGTTTGGACTCCTATCGGATATTTAGAAAACAATGTCGGCGGTTATAGCGGAACGTTTGACGGTCAAGGTTATACGGTTAGTGGATTGTATTTTAACAATGGGGAAAAAACTAACGTAGGTCTTTTTTTCCGCCTTGGTAATTATTCAAAAAACAAACCGGCAACAATCAAGAACCTTGGCGTAATTGATTCCTATTTTTACGGAAAATCCAGCGTAGGTGCAATAGCAGGTTTGAGTAACGAAAACTCAACGATAACGAACAGCTTTAGCTATGGTTGCCTTATCTACGGCGATAAGAATATTGGGGGAATTAGCGGCACCCTTTTAAATGCTGCATCTATATATAATTGTTACAATACGAGCGTAGTTAAAGGTAATAATGAGCTAATAGGGGCCATTAGTTCTCATAACACGGGAACAAAGGCTGAAAATTGCTATTATCTTTCAGGAGTAGCAACTGACGGCAATGGCGTAATTCAAAACGGTATAGGAAGTGGTATACTTGGTAAAGCAAAAGCGGACGTTGAAGGTCAAACCACAGGCTTAGCTACCGTTAAAGAGGTTGTGATGGCGCATGGCGGAGCTGAAGCGTACTTAGATTACGTGGAAAGACAGTTAGTAAAAACAGATAAAGCAAATGCAGATGAGATTGAAAGATTACAAGGCGAGCTTGACGTAGCTGAACAAGCCCTCTTAGATGCTAAAACTGCACTTGAAAATGCAGATAAGGCAAATGTAGATGAGATTGAAAGATTACAAGGCGAGCTTGACGTAGCTGAACAAGCCCTCTTAGATGCAAAGAGCGCACTTGAAAATGCAGATAAGGCAAATGCAGATGAGATTGAAAGATTACAAGCCGAGCTTAATGCAAAGGACGCGGCGCTTGAAAAAGCAGATGCAGATAACAGGCTTGCAATCGAAAACGCAATGAACAATGCAGATAAATCAAATAAAACGCTTGGTATCGTTGGACTTGTAATTGGTTGTGTATCCTTCTTAGGTATGCTAGCTATGGCGTCATTTACTTTCTTGAAGAAGAAAAGATAAAAAGCAACAAACTAAAAAATAGTGTTTATAGCAACGTTATCCTTAGAAAGGCTTTTACAGTGCTTGGAGTATTGGTAACGTAACCGTAGGCGCAATCAAATAAAAAGATCCTGCAACGCTAAAAATACGAACAGACTTAAATTAACTTAATAACATGGAGAAATATAAAATGAAAAGAAATAAAATAATAACAACGTTACTTATTGTTTGCAGTTCTTTATTGATTGTGCTTGCATTTGGCTTAATAGCTTGCGGTGATAAAAGCTGTGCTCATACCTACGATAACGCTTGCGACCTTACCTGCAACGAATGCGGTGAAGAAAGAACGGTTTCTCACGATTGGCAGTCTGCTACCTGTAGTACACTTGAAGCGTGCAAGAACTGCGGAGCTGTTAGGGGAGACTTCTTAGAACACAGCTACACCTCCATGGGCTACGATGACCATTATCATTACCAAAAGTGTAGTGTTTGCGGTGAAATAAAGGAAGAAAGCAAGGAAAAGCATATTCTTAACGACGAGTACACCTGTGAGTGCGGTGTGGAATATACCGTTGTGGAAGAAGGCGGAGCAGAGGGAAGCACGATTGTTTATCTTTACAATTCAGATAACCTGCTGATTAAGGATATTACTTACGTTCAGGGCGAGATAATCTTTTATTTCGATCACTACTACAATGAAAATGGCGACGTAATAAGGGAAGAGCACTATGACGGCGACGGAAAGCGACTGGATTATTTTTCATACGAATATAACGAAAACGGAGACTTAGTAAAGGATAGCCTTTATGACGGCAACGGGAATCTTCTCGCCTATACTCTTTATCATTATGACGAAAAGGGATACTTAACGAAAGATGAAAGCTTTGGAAGTGACGGAACTCTTAATTTCTATTACCTATATGAATATGACGAAAACGGCAATTTAGTAAAGGAAGAGGATTATGACGGTGACGGTGCTCTTGACGACGTGAATACTTACGAATATGATGAACTCGGGAATATGATAAAAGAGAAGCATGAGGAATATGAGGACGGATCTATTTTGTATTCATACGTTATTGAGTATGATGAGCACGGTAACGTGATTAAAGAAACTGACTTGAATGAAGACGGTAGTATAGTAGTATACGAATATGATGAAAAGGAAAACATCGTTAAAATAACGTTTACGGACTCTGAGGGCAACGAAACCGTAGAAGAATACGAATACGATGAAAACGGCAACCTCGTAAAAGAAACGTACACGGATTTTGATGGTAGCGGATACGTTTACGAATACGATGCAAACGGCAACCTTATTAGAGAAATAAAATGGGATGCAGATGGCAATAAAGACGTTCACGAGTATGACGAAAAGGGCAATTTGCTAAAAAGCCAAAGCGAGCGCTATTATAAAGATGGTGCGTTGAAATACGCCGGATATGAGGAATATGACGAAAACGGCAATTTGCTAAAAAAGAGCAGTGAGAGTTATCATGAGGATGGAACTTTTGAATCTGTTGGATATGAGGAATATGACGAAAACGGTAATTTGTTAGAATCAAAAAGCGAGAGTTATAATGAGACTGGAATTTTAACGTTTGCCGATTATACCGAATATGATAAAAATGGAAATCCTGTTAAGAGAACCTATATCTTTGATGACGGATCTCGGTTTGACTATGAGTATGAATATGACGAAAACGGCAATCAAATAAAATTTAAAAAGACGAACTATGACGCGGACGGAACTTTAATAAGTATTGAAGAGAATGAATACGATGCAAACGGCAACGTTATAAGGTACACGCATACGGATGCTGACGGTAACGAGTCCGTAAGAGAGAGCGAGTATGATGAAAACGGCAACCTCGTAAAAGAAACGCACACGGATTCAGATGGTAGCCTATCCGTCTACGAATACGACGAAAACGGTAACCGCGTGAAAGAAACGTACACGGATTCAGATGGTAGCGTATCCGTTTACGAATGTGACGAAAATGGCAATCTCATAAAAGAAACGCAGGCGAATTCCGATGGTAGCGGATACGTCAAGGAATACGATGAAAACGGCAACCTCGTAAAAACGTACACGGATTCAGATGGTAGCGTAACAGTTTACGAATACAATGAAAATGGAAACCTTGCGAAAACGACGTACACGGACGTTGACGGTAACGAGTCCGTAACTGAGTACGAGTATAATGAAAACGGCATCTGCGTAAAAGAAACGCAAACGGATTCAGATGGTAGCGTAATAGTCATGGAATACGACGAAAATAGAAACCTCGTAAGAGACACGTACACCAATTCTGATGGTAGCGGATACGTTTACGAATACGATGAAAACGGAAACGTTATAAAGCACACGTATACGTATTCCGATGGTAGCGTAACAGTTATTGAATATGACGAATATGGCAATTGCATAAAAGAAACGCTTTCGTATTCCAATGGTAGCGTATTCGTTTACGAATACAATGAAAATGGAAACCTCGTAAAAGACACGTACACGGATTTCGATGGTAACGTAACAGTCAAGGAATACGACGAAAATGGAAACCTTGTGAAAAAGACGTACACGGACGTTGACGGTAACGAAACCGCAGAAGAGTACGAATACGATGAAAAGGGCAACTGTGTGAAAGAAACACAATCCTATCCCAATGGTAACGTATTCGTTTACGAATACGATGAAAATGGAAACCGCATAAAAGAAATACATAGGAGCTCCGATGGTAGCGAAAGAAGCTATGAATACGATGAAAACGGAAATATCCTTAGACAAGCATTAGTTTATTCTGACGGTAGCGAATACGTTTACGAATATGATGAAAAGGGAAACGTCCTTAAACAAATTTATACCGATTCCGAGGGTTGCGGATCGATCTACGAATATGAGTATGGTGAAGAGGGCAAT
>JAZSMG010000054.1:0-3859 GCA_045535775.1 Christensenellaceae bacterium
TCAATTGTGTAAAATTTTAATTTTAACGTAAAATAAGCACTATTTTAATTATTTGCGCTAATTAACTTGATTTTTTTGACTTTTTATTATATTATATATAATACCATTGTATAATGGGTACTTTCGCTTAACCGCTTTAAGTAAGGTTAACGGTTTAACAGGCGAAAGCGGTTTAAAAAAGTATACTTTATTAAAGTATAAAAAAGGGTAAAAAAAATGCGCAAAACAAAACTGTTTTACGCAAAAACGTCATTAAAAAGAGAGTAAAATTGTGGTTTAAAAAATGTATACATTTTTTAAGCAACAGGTTTATTAAATAAAAAAATTGCGTTGGAAAAAGCAACGTAAGAAACAAGGAGAAAATAAATTATGAGATTCAACAAGCTTTTAAGTTTAGTGTTGGCTTTTGTTATTTGTTTAGCAACACCTTTAACTGCAAACTCATTTAAAGCTTTTGCAGGAGAGGCTAGCGACGCTGTTGCAAAGGTTGGTAACACGGAGTATGCATCTATTGACGAAGCAATTGCTAATTGGACCAACAACACAACCTTAACCCTTTTAGCAGACGTTACTTTATCAGACGTTATAAAACTTAGCTCAACAGAAAAGCACGTTCTTAATCTTGGCACTTTCACTATGACAGCTGCTAGCAAAATGGATGCTATTCAAATTGTTAATAATGCTAGAGGAAGTGCAGGTTCTGCATTAGAGATTAATGCTGATGCAGAAAACCCCGGTGGAATTATAGCAACCGGCAAAGCTATTGTTAGAACTAGCGGTAAATCAGGTGTTAAAGATAGACCCATGATTTATTTTAAAAATGGCATTTTTAACGCTTCTTATATTGTTTACCATACAGGAAGTAACGGAACGAACTGTCCTCAATTCCAATTCCACGACGGTGTGTTCAACGGAACTATTTATTCTAACCGTGCTTTAAACCAATTCTACGGCGGTACGTTCAATGGAAGTTTAATGATGTCAGTAGATAGCTCTGCGTATACATTAGTAAAAGGCGGTAGATTTAAACAACTATCTAACCTTTATAACTCATCGCTAAATAGTGATAAATTTACTATTGGTAGTGCAAAGGGTGTATATGACCGTTCTATCTACGTTGATGACGAAGGTTATTACAACGTTGTACCTGAACTTCCAAGCAATGGTAGTCTGGAAGCATTAGTTTCTGAAACTTATAATTCAAGTATTTATTTTTATTACAGTAAAGCACAAACCGAAGGTATGGGTTACACCGATTTTGAGGCTGCAATGCAGAAAGCAACAAGTTCAACCCCTGTTAAAGCTTTTGTTGCTCCCGAGGTGTTAAATATTTCAAAGGATTTAAAACTTGATTTTACTGAGGCTTCATTTGAATCAGCGCTAACTATCAACCTAACCTCTACATCAGTTAATACATTTACTATGACCTATAGTGAAGCAACCGCTCCTACAGAAATCACTGTTAATGCATATTCTAACATGCATGAGGTTACAAAGAGCAGTGTTACCAATGACGGTGTAGTTACATATACTGTGAAACAAGCGAAATTACCCGTTATTGCAAAAATCGGTACTGCGGAATACGTATCACTTGCAGAAGCTCATGATGCAGCTACTGACGGTCAAACTATTACTCTTAATGCTAATGCAGAAGAAAGCAGTCTTGTTATTGAAAAGGATGTTACTCTTGACCTTAACAGTAAAAAATTAACTTTAACTCAAGCAAATGCAAAAGCTATATCTTCCGGTTTAGCTATTGCAGAAGGTAAGAACGTTACCATTAAGAACGGTACCATCGAGGGTTCAAACGGTGCTCTTATTCAAAACTATGCAAACTTAACCCTAGAAAACGTAACCTTAGAAAACTTAACCTTAGAAAACGTAACCTTAGATGCAACTGCAGGCGGAAGCGCGTTATTAAGCATGGCAGGCGAAACCACAATTAGCAATTCACAAATTCTTGCTAACGAAGGTAGCCTTGCTTTTGAAGTTAACGGCGATGCAAAGGTAGCACTTGCAAGCACCAACGTTCAAGGTTTAATTAAATTAAGCGAAGATGCAAACGGCGAGTTTAACGGTAACTTAACCGCTGACGGTGTAGTTCATAGCGAACCCGGTGACTACGTTCAATTTGCAGCAAACGAAGAAATCGTTAGATTAGATGAATTCAAGTTTGATATTGACGTTGACGGCAAGAACGAAATTAAAACGGGTGAAACCATTCAAGCAGTTATATCTTTAGATAAGGCTTTCTATTCAGCAGAATACACCTTCACTTACAATACTGCATTATTTACTTGTGCAGAAGATGCAGACGGTGACGGCGTTATTTACGGAATTGTTTTTGAAAGAGATGCAAACGCAGGCTTTGCAACCTTTAACTTAACCGCTAAAAACAATATTGAAAAGGTAGAAGTAGCTGCACTTACGGTAACCGGTAACGTTGTTCAATATCAAGAACAAATCCTAAATCAATATGTAAACGTTAGCGAAGGCGAAGAAGAAACCATTAAGATTTCACTTAACTACACCGTTGAAATCGTTGCAGATTACGTTTCAGGCTATTCATTAGTTCTTGTTAAGGGTAACGATGGCGGTTACGCATTAAACAGCGATAATATGTTCTACGTTGAAGCATACGAAGCATATGCTATCATCGTTATGGGCGCTATTGATGAAGCAGGGGTAGACGCAGGTATTGCTAAAGCAACCGGTTGTGAAACCATTATGCCTTCATTCGACGTAAACTGCGAATTCGTTAAAGATGGCAAGGTTGACCTTAAGGACGCAACTATCGCTTACGCATGTACCTCTACTCACTTTGACGTTCCTTCATATATGGAACTTTACTTACGTGCAGACGTTAACGCAGATAAGCACGTTAACATAGTAGACGTAAACGCAATTACCGCTAATTACAACGGCTAATTCGCACGTTATCATTATTATATAATATATACGCGCACTCACACACGCGCGAATATGAAATCCTTTTTAAACTAAAAAGTTATAACAGTTAAAATTTAACACCGCTTCCCCTATTGCTTATTCAACTTTGCAATAGGGGAGTGGGTAAAAACAAATTAAGAAGTATTAAAGAATAAACACAAAACTAAATTAGAAAATAATTTAAATTCAAAACTAAATTTGAAAATAATTAAGATAAAAAAAAATTTTAAAATATTTAAGGAGGAGTTTTATTATGCACAATAAAACAAGAAAATTGGCTATTTTGTCACTTTGCATGGCACTTGTTCTTTCTTGCGTTATTGCTTTTGTTCCTCAAACTTCAAAAGCAACCGCAGAAGAAACCAGCATTGTGACTATCGACTCACTAGACGCTTTAAAGGCTTTTCGTGATTCAGTTAATGGGGGGAACACCTACCAAGGTAAGACAATTAAGCTTACTGCTGATATCGATTTAGGTAACGAAGAATGGACACCTATCGGTACTTCATCTGCAACTTTTAACGGTTGTTTTGACGGTCAAAATCACAAGATTTCTAACCTAAAGATTAGCGGAAACAAGAACTATGGTTCTGGTAGCGAAACACACTACGCAGGTCTTTTCGGTTATATGAAGGGTGGAAACACTGCCGGAATTAAAAACCTAGTTCTTGAAAATGCAGACGTAACCAGTTGTTTATACGTTGGTACTATTCTTGGCCGTTCATACACTGGCGGTATCATTGAAAACTGCCACGTAACCGGTAGCATTAAGGTTGATTCTTATGCTTATGCCGGTGGTTTAGTTGGTCGCCACGAATATTCACAAAGTGCAAACGTTAACGGTGTTAATATGTCAATTTATAACTGTTCAGTTAAAGCAACTAACGGTCAAGGTGCCGTTAATGCAGAT
>JAZSMG010000011.1:0-2474 GCA_045535775.1 Christensenellaceae bacterium
ACAAGTATTGCTATTTGTTTTATAATTTGAGTAAGTTTTTGTTATACTGGAATTTTTGCTTGCAAAAATGATAGAAACTCTTAATACAACTCATGGGCTAGCGCAATGAATTGCAAACTTGCGGTTGATATAAAAAAGAAAGCCTCCTCCTGACGGGGGAGGTGGCAAAAATTTTAATTTTTGACGGAGGGAGAGATAAAAGTAAAACACAATAAAAGTTCAAGGAGCTCTCCTTCAGTCACTTGGCGCGTTACACTTATCCTCCTGCCAGCTACCTAATTAAAAAGAGCCTGATTATACAAACTGTTGGTTTGATGATATACACGCATAAATGCGTGATTGCTTACGCAAAAGGGATTAGGTAATATTTTGCAATAAGTAAAAGTGTTAATAAAAACTAAAAAATTGATAAAAAAGTGGTAAAAAAAGCCCTAAAAACCCTATTTTTTAATAAAATATTTAACGGTTGCTTAATAAAACGTACCTACTAAAAACCCCCGTTATACGCAATTTTAATGTTAAAATATGAATATGGGCGTATAAAAACAAAATAAAAATGCAAAAATTTTTAAAATTTTGTTACTATCTATTGACTTATAATTAAATAAGTTATATAATATGAAAGGTGCGTTAAAAAATAGGGCGCACAAAAGACTTAAAAATAATTAATTTTTCAATATTAAACGGAGGTTTTTCAATGAAAAAAATGACCATTGACGGTAATACCGCTGCCAGCCACGTTGCGTATGCGTTTAGTGAAGTTGCAGCTATTTACCCGATAACCCCTTCTTCACCCATGGCTGAAGTAGCTGACGAATGGGCTACTGCCGGCAGAGAAAACATGTTTGGCCAAAAGCTATTACTTGCAGAGCTTCAATCTGAAGGTGGCGCAGCAGGCGCTGTTCACGGCTCACTTTCTGCCGGTGCTTTAACGGTTACCTATACCGCAAGCCAAGGCTTACTTTTAATGATTCCCAATATGTATAAAATCGCGGGTGAATTACTTCCTACCGTATTCCACGTTAGCGCGAGAGCTGTTGCCGGTCAAGCATTAAACATCTTCGGCGACCATTCAGACGTTATGGCTTGCCGTCAAACGGGTTTTGCAATGCTTTCTTCAGCTTCTGTTCAAGAAGTTATGGACCTTGCTTTAGTTGCTCACCTTTCTACCTTAAAGTGCAAAGTGCCCTTCTTACACTTCTTTGACGGTTTTAGAACCAGCCACGAAGTTCAAAAGATTGACGCTATTGAATATGACGAAATGAAAAAGCTCGTTGATATGAGTGATATTGAAGAATTCAGACAACGCGCTCTTAACCCCGACCACCCCATCCAAAAAGGTACTGCTCAAAACGCAGATATCTATTTCCAAAACAAGGAAACTGCTAACTGCTACTATGAAGCTACCCCTGAAATCGTTCAAAAGATGATGGATAAGGTTTCTAAGCTTACCGGCAGAAGCTATCATTTATTCGACTACGTTGGCGCACCTGATGCAGAAAACGTTATCGTTATTATGGGTAGCGGTGCTGAATGTGTTGAAGAAACCATTAACAAGCTTAACGCAGAAGGCCACAAGTACGGCTTAATTAAGGTTAGATTATACAGACCTTTCTTTGCAAAAGCATTCTTAAAGGCTCTTCCCAAAACCACTAAGAAGATTGCCGTTTTAGATAGAACTAAAGAACCCGGTAGCCTTGGCGAACCCTTATATCTTGACGTTTGCACCGCTTTAGCAGAAGCTAAGAAGAGAATTACCGTTGTTGGCGGTAGATACGGTTTAGGTTCTAAGGAATTTAACCCCTCTATGGTTCTTTCTGTTTACAAGAATCTTGAACAGGATAAACCCAAGAATCACTTCACCGTTGGTATTTATGACGATATCACCAATACTTCATTAGATTTCAGCGAAAAGTACGACGCTGCTCCCGAAGGAACTATCAGCTGTAAGTTCTACGGCTTAGGCTCAGACGGTACCGTTGGCGCTAACAAGAACTCTATTAAGATTATCGGTGACCATACCGACATGTACGCTCAAGGTTACTTCTTCTACGATTCTAAGAAGTCAGGCGGTATTACCGTTTCTCACTTAAGATTTGGTAAGACTCCCATTCAGTCAACCTACCTAATTGACGCTGCTGACTTCGTTGCTTGCCACAACCCCTCTTACGTTCTTCGTTACGATATGGTTAAGGACTTAAAGGTTGGCGGTAAATTCCTACTTAACTCTTCTTGGAACACCATTGAAGAGCTTAACAAGCACTTACCCGCTTCTATGAAGCGTTTACTTGCTAAAAAGCAAGCTAAATTATATAATATTGACGCTATTAAGATTGCTGGCGAAATCGGCCTTGGCGGAAGAACCAACGCAATCATGCAGGCTGCTTTCTTCTTCATTAACCAAGTCATTATGCCTTACGCTGATGCTGAAGAATATATGAAGGCTGCAGTTAAGAAGAGCTACGGCAAGAAGG
>JAZSMG010000250.1:0-3679 GCA_045535775.1 Christensenellaceae bacterium
ATCTTTATAACGCCGTTTTCACAGTTTATTGTGGATATATCTGCACATTTTACCCTATCTTTTAGTACCTTAAATTTATCTGAAACAAATTCAACTATTTTTTTAGAAAGCAGAGAACAGTCACAAACTACCTTTTTTAGCTCTAAATTTAAAGAAACGAAGGGTAAGTTTTCTTTAATAACGTTAGAAATAACCTGCTCATCCTCTTTATCAAAATGAACGCACAAAAGAAGAGTAACTTCTAAGAGCTTACTCTTCTTGTGATAAATTACATTTTCTATTTTAATGCCTTCATATTTTGGGTTGGCATTTTTAATTTCGTTTAAAATTTTACTCATACAACCGTTAAATTAATTTATTGATTTCTTCTAAAAACACTTTTTCTGCATCTGCAACGGAAGTATTTAGATATACTTCGCCCTTTTTAAATATTACGCAGTTTTTTCCGTTTCCGGCAATACCAATATCGCAATCTTTTGCCTCGCCCGGGCCGTTAACGACACAACCCATAACGGCTATTTTTAAGGGCTTCTTAATTGATGCAGTCATCATTTCTACTCTGTTTGCTAAAGAAATACTATCGTATTCCGTTCTTCCGCAAGTGGGGCAAGATATAATTTCTACTCCTTCCTTTCCTAAACCCAAGGCACGCAAGAGCTTTACACCCGCTAAAACCTCTTCTTCAGGCTTATCCGTTAAAGAAAAACGAATAGTATCGCCAATACCGTTTAAAAGTAACGCACCAATACCTGCGCTACCCTTTATAAGCCCGCTTTTTAAAGTACCTGCTTCAGTTACTCCCAAATGCAAGGGATACTGCGTTTTTTGACTTAAATACTGATAAGTTTTTACAGTTAAAGGAACGGATGATGCCTTAGCAGATATAACTATGTTGTTAAAACCGTATTTTTCTAAAATAGCAACCTTATCTAACGCGCTTTCTGCAAGAGCAATTTCACTTCTGCCGTACTTTTGTTCAAACTTCTTTTCTATACTACCGCTGTTAGAGCCAACTCTACAGGCAACGCCGTGAGCCTTCAACGCATCTGCAATCATTTTAATTCTGCTTTCATCCCCGATATTGCCGGGATTAATGCGAATTTTATCCACACCGCGCTCAATTGCGCCTATTGCCAACCTATAATCAAAGTGGATATCTGCAACTAAAGGAATAGATATTGCATTTTTAATATCTTTTATAGCTTGCAAATCCTCTTCGTCTTTAACGGCAACGCGAATTATATCGCAACCTAATTCCTGCAAGGAAAGAATTTGCGATATAACTGCTTCTTTATTGGCGGTTTTTACGTTAGTCATAGACTGAACGGCAATTGCATTACCGCCACCTATGAATTTGTTGCCTATTTTTACTGTTTTCGTCATATTAAGCTACTTATTTAACTCGTATAAAAGTCTTAATCCTTCAAGGGTAAGAGTTCTATCCGTATAATCTATACAACGGGCTTCCTTTGCTATAGTTTCGCCAAGACCACCTGTTGCAACTACTATACAGTTCTTCCCTATTTCTTTTTTGGTTTTAGCTACTAAATATTCCACTAAACCTGCAAAGCCGTATAATAAACCAGCCTGCATATTAGTAATGGTATCTTTGCAAATAACCTTGCCGGGGAATTCCAGTTCTATACTGGGAAGCTTAGCCGTCCCGTTCACTAAAGAATCTAACGCGGTTTTAATACCGGGAGCAATTACCCCACCAATAAGCTCGCCCTTTTCGGTTATAACGTTAATAGTAGTAGCCGTTCCAAAATCTATACAAATAATAGGCTTTTTACCACCGTACTTTTTAAAGGCCGCAACGCTGTTAACTATTCTATCCGCGCCAACCTCTTTTGGGCTATCTACCTTAATGTTAATACCCGTTTTTAAACCGGGAGCAACCGCAATAGCCTTTTTACCAAGATACTGCTCGCACATATGCTCCATAGTATAGTTAAGCTGTGGAATAACTGAAGACATAATAATACCTTCTAAATCTTCGGCCCTAAGCTTTGCGCTTGCAAGTAAATCACGAACTAAAACGCCGTATTCATCTGCAGTAGAATTTCTTTTAGAAGTAATTCTAAATGAAGCAATTAAATCATTTTCCTTAAAAATACCGAACTTTACGTTAGTATTTCCAATATCAATACATAAAAGCATAAATTTTACCTTTAGATTTTTATATATTTTAAAGCTTTATGAAGCGTGGGTGCTAAAATAAGATTTATAGCCAGTTCAATGAAGAAGTTGAAGGTTACTAGTGAAACTAGTATAAATACGATTACGTTAGTGCCGTTTGCCATAGCGTAAACGGAATTCGTCATGCATAAGCAACCTAAAATGAACAACGCGGTGTTAACAACGGGAACTATTGCAGATGCAACGAAAACCGATAAAACCTCGTTTTTATTCTTAATAAGCGAATAAGCAAGACCGCTTAAATAGCCTGCGACCGTAGTTTTTAAAAGACAAGTAAAAACGGTTGCTACGGGATCGTTCGTCCAAATCAACGTGTAAAATGGAACTGCGCCCATAATAACTTGATTTAAAACTATCACACCGCTAATAAATCCTAAAAATGCGCCTACGATTGGCCCAAAAATAATTGCGCCCAATACGATTGGTATAAGCGTGAAATTAAGCTGAACTGGGCCAATAGATACCGTTCCGCCAACTGCTTGTAAAACAATTACAAGCGCAAACAATACCGCAATACCGGTGATTTGCTTAGAAGTAAACGTTAATTTACCTTGCATAAAAACCTCCAATCGGCTTTCTTACGAATAGCCGTTGACAAAAAAAATATTTATTTGCTTACGTCCATCCCTAAAAAGGTGACGGCATAGCCTAAAAAATCACCGTCCGTTCAAAAGAGTAACGGCGGGAAAGAAATTCAAACCTGAATTCCGTTCATAATAATTTTACTTCATTTTTAAAAGTTTTGCAACTGTTTTTTACTAATGTAACAAACTTTACCATTTTTGCGTACAATATAATGATAGCAAAAGTATGCTAAATTTATAAGGAGTAAAAAAATTTATGATGAACTGTACGGGCTTTATGAATAACTCTAACTGTTATCTTTGGTTGCTTATAATCATTCTACTAGTATGCTGCGGTGGATGCGGTTGTATAAGCAATATACTAGAAAAGCTTTGCGGTTGTGGCTACCTACTACCCTTGCTTTTAGTTCTTTTATGCTGCTGTGGCGGTGAAAAAGGCAGACCTCGTGAACCCAAGCCCTTCCCCGGCTGCACCTGCAAATAATTTAATACATAAAAAAGGCGTACCGCTAAGGTGCGCCTTTTACGTTGGTTCTTACTTTTACGTTGGTTCTTAGTAAAATATTTTATTATTACTTTTTTTTAATTATTTTATTAGCGTTAACTTTTTTATAAAAAAATCACAAAAATAACAGATCAAAACCCCTGTTCCTATACCGCAAAAAATGCCGGTAATCAATCTCTTTACGTTCGTGCTTTCTATACCAAAACAATATTGCATAAGCCCATCAATCAAACAAGGTAGCAAAGAAATTATACCAAAAAGTATAGCGCTTTTATTCAACCTTATCTTTGAAACTTGAATAATTATTATGGTCGTAATGGTACATAATATAATTGCAGTACATCTAACACAAAACGGAAAACAAAATTCGCCAATAAAAAAGCCTCTTTCC
>JAZSMG010000192.1:0-35905 GCA_045535775.1 Christensenellaceae bacterium
GAGCCAAGGAGTTGTGTGATGAAATTGTCTTCCTAAGACCGCTTGGCCTCCGACTTGATAATCAATACACCTTAGTTGATTTAAGCGCCTTTAGCTCTATGTTCACTGGGGATGCAGCAACCAAGCTTAACGTATACAATGCTTTAGTTTGTATATTCGGTTTAATCGTTATTGCAATTCTTTCTCATTTAAAAGTAAAGGGCGCGGTTATTTTTGGTATTTTAGCTGCAACTATTTTAGGTATTCCCCTTGGCGTTACCAACTTAAGCGTTTTAACCGGTAGTGTAGACGGTATTTCTTGGAAGTTCTGGGAAAACTTTGCTAACTATTTTGCCGGCGAGCATAGCGTTTTTGCTATTTGCTTCACGGAAGGCTTTAACTTCCCCGCAGGCTCTTTATTCACCGTTATAATGCTGGTTATTACTATGAGTATGATAGACATGTTCGACACCATGGGCACTTGCGTTGGCTGTTGCTCTGCAGCAGGTCTTATGGATGAAAAGGGAACGCCTATCAATTATAACAAGATTATGTATTCAGATTCAATTGCAACCTTCACGGGCGCAATCATGGGTACTTCAACGGTTACAACCTTCGTAGAATCAGGCGCGGGTATTGCTGCAGGCGGTAAAACGGGTTTAACTGCTTTAACCACCGCAATTATGTTCTTCCTTGCAATATTTGCTCTTCCTCTATTTGCAATGATTCCCAGCGCGGCTGCTGCGTCTGCATTAGTTTACGTTGGCGTTCTTATGCTTAAGGGCGTTAAGGATATTGATTTTAGCGACGTTAGAACTGCAGTTCCTGCATTCTTAGCAATTGCTATTATGCCTTTAGGTTATTCAATCACTAAGGGTATTGGTATGGCTATTCTTTCTTACGTTATAATCGGCGTTCTTTCTTACCTTGTAGATCTTGTTAAGTATGCAGCTTGTAAGCAAGAAAATAAAGAAAAACCCGAATGGAAGGTTTCAATAGTAACTATCGTAATTGCTTTATTATTCGTAGTTTACTTCTTCGTTCCCACGGTAATATCCTAAATTTTACTTTTTAAGACGTTATTAAATAACTAAAAATAAAGCCGTTCGCTTAAGATTTTAGCGGGCGGTTTTATTTTTTACTATAAACCTATTTTTTATGTAAAATGTGCCGTTAATCGACCTATAGCGGGGCTTTTTGTGAAAAAACTAAATAAAAAAGCAAAAAAGCGAGGGGTGTAACCCTTGCTTTTTTATATATCAAGTAATAAAAACAAAATAGGAATAGAAACATTAAAAAAACAACGAAGGTATTATATGATAAAAAATTTTGCATTACCATTGTTTAAAAAATGAAAAGTTTTTGGGTTTTTGCTTTACTTTTGTTAGATTATTTCATATAATAAATTTATATTAATAAAAGAATAGGAGATTTTTATGAAAGGAAAGATTATCTTAGCAATTATATTATCAACCTTGCTTTGCCTTTTAATTTCGCTTACTGCATGTGAGGGAACACCCACAACTTCAGGCGTATCCAACCAAAGCACTCCCATTGTTGAAAGCTCTGCCGATTCTTCAATAGAAGACTCTATTGATGATAGCACGGCAAACTCTTCAACAGAAGATTCTGTTGATGATAGCACGGTGGACTCTTCAACCGTAGACTCTGCAGATTCTTCGGTTAATAATGATTCATCTAATAATGAAGATTCATCCGATAGTAGCGATTCATCTAGCAACAATGAAGATTCATCTACCGATGAATACGCTTGTGAAGGTTGCGGTAAAGTGCTTAACGTAAATGAAAAGCATGAAATTTGCGAATATTGTGGCGGATTTTTATGTTCAGGTGACCACGAAAAATGTGGCAACCAAGGCGGAAATGAAAAGGTTTGCAACCACACGGCTGAAGGACTTACCGCTGTTGGAAGCGAAGAAGTTATTTGCGCTTGGGTGGATTACCCTCATTACTACTGCGAAGTTTGTGAAAAATATTTCTATTACGATGAAACCGCCATTACGGTATTCGTTGAATGCGGTGACTGTAACGGCGATAAGCAAGACGGACATTTTTGTTCCACCTGCCAAAGAATGGTTAGGGAGCTTTGTTCACATTGTAGCAGTTGCTTAGCTTGCTGTGAATGTAATTTTGAAGATTTAACCACGTATTGTCCTCAATGCTCAAATTTAGTAACTTATTATGAAGGGTTTGAGCCCGCATGTGATCATCCCGGTTTTTACGATACCTATCAATGCGGATGGTGTGATATTACTTACCGTATTGAAGGTGGCACCTATATAATAATTGAAAACGGATTTGCGGAAATTCCACCTTTAGGGCATAGAACAGAAAACGGCGTTCCCGTTTGCTTAAACTGCGGTTACTTATACAGTGAAAGCGTTTGCGTTGGTTGTTTAAAGAGCGAAAATGCTTGTGGAACGTGTTGTTTTGATTATTATAGCACTGCATTTGTAAGACCTATTGAATACACCGCACAGTTAAGAACTCAAATTGGCGACGTTTGGGTAAGACTTGATTTTTACTATAATGAACGAAATAACTACGCAAGCTTAGATTACAAGCTTAAATCTGCAGAAGACTACGTCTATATTGAAATTGCAACCATAACGGCAAGTGCAAGACGTATTGGTGATTACGTAGTTGAATTCGTTCCTACTGCAGCAACCGTATATTACAGAAATTATATGGATATAGGCTTTGATTTTTACGGAAGTGAATTGCAAATTGATAGCACTAAAATTTCTTATTTCTCTATTGAAAATACATATCAATATTGGGAAGACGGATCTAACGAAGGTGCAAGCAGTAGACTTTTTGCTTATATGAACTATCCCTTTGAAGTTTGTGAAGACTGTCACGGTATTGCAACCTTAGGCGGTCACGGTGAATGCGGTGAAGAGGGTTGCGGTAAATCACTTTGTGCCGGTCACGTTCACGGCGAGTGCGACCACGAAAACGTTGAAGAATATTACGAAAGCTACTGTGGTATGGCAATGCATTACAAATGCAACGATTGCAATCAAATTTTATATGCGTCTTACAACGGCATGAGGGAATACCTTGAGGTTTGCGAGGAATGTATAAGAATTAAAGAGGAAATGGGCGGTTCAGACGGCAAAGAAGACGGTTCCGATGACGGCTACGGAAGTGGCAGTGAAGGCGGTGACGACGGTTTTGGTGGCGAAGGCGGTGATATCGGTGGCGGTATGGGCGTTAACGTAACCTTAAACGGTGAAATGATTTTTGTACCGTACTTCAATTTATACGATTTAATTTACGAATACTACGGCGACCCTTCAAACGTTAAATATATCGTTTACAACGGTATGCTTTGCGAAAACGTAGAAGAAATGCTTTACGTTGTTATGTGTGAAGGTGACGTTATAGAAATTGGTTAATATTCATTTAAACATATCATTTTACGGGCGCAAGTTTTCTTGCTCCCGTATTTTATTAAGTAGTATTTTTAATGTAAAAGGGCTATTTATTTGGATGGCTCTTTTTTATTTGAGGAAAAATTAAACGCGCGTTAAGCGCAGTAATTTGTTTTTATTGCCCTTTTAGTGTTGAGCAAAAAAGGCTGTGTTTATTGGTTTGTAATAAATAAAAAGTTGGGCTATAGGTCGATTATTTGCTATTTTCCATTATTTTTTAGTAAAAATTCAAAAAATTAGAAGAAATATTGCAATTTGCTTCCCAAATGGTCGTTAATCGACTTATAGCCGGTTTTTTACTATTTAATTGTTTAATGCAAAACTTGAAATATCGCGGGGATTTGATTTATTGGGTGGTTTTTTAAATCTGGTTAAAGTAAACTAATAAGGCGAAATAAAAGATTAAAAAAATCATTTTTTCGTGAATAATTATGCAGTTGTTACGTGGTTTTATAAGTGCTGTTGCGCGACCTCATTTATAGGAATTTTTAAAAAAAAATATATTTTTTTTATTTATATATATTCAAGTGCTTGCTATCTTGACAAAAAAGATATACAATGTATGCGTAGTAGTTTTTACTATTTTAGAAATTAGCTTAAAAACGCCACTATTTCTTTTAAAAAATCTAACTTTTTAAAATATAATTTTAAATAAATAAATCGTTGATTTTTTAAGCGATAGTGAGTTGGCTTTGAATCAAGTAAAAATACGGATGATTTAAAAGTTTTTTATAAATGCAAAAAACTTCGTAAGAGGTAGATATGAAGCTTAAAAGAATTTTAACAGTTTTATTATGCGTGGTTGCATTGTTTGCCACGGCGTGCTCAGATGAGAATGATTACAGCGATCAAGCGAAGGTAACCTTTTGCTTAGAAGGCGGTATTTATCAAAATAGCTCTCGTGACGTTGTTCAATATTACCAAGTTGGCGATGGAACCACCAAAATCGTTGCACCAAACGAGTTATCTCAAAAGCCTATTGAAAGAAACGGTTATTATATCGAAGGTTGGTATAAAACCAAAACGGGCGAGGGTGAAAGTGCGGAGTATTCAGACGTATGGAATTTTGAAAGTGATACGGTTGATATTAACGGCGTAACCCTTTATGCAAAGTGGGTTAAGAACGTTAAATTTACTTATTCTGTTTGCTATAAGGATGCAAACGGTCAAACGGTGGTTATCGGCGAATATCCCGTTAGCGAAGGTGAAGCGTTTAACGATTACGCAAAATATGCAGAAAAGCGTTACGACGGTATTTATACGCCAATCGGCTTCGTTGATGAAAGCGGTGCTCCTTGGGATTCAACCTTTACTCACCCCGGCGGTGAAGCGAGTTTAGATATTAAGGTATTCGTTAATTATATCGAAGGCGAGTTTGAAGTGGTTTCAACTGCAAAACAGCTTAAATCGGCAGTAAAGAAAAACGTTTATTTGATTGCGGATATAGATATGCAGGGTGAATCAATTAACTTTGGCGACTATAAGGGAATTTTTGAAGGTAATAACCACACGGTAAGCAATTTCACCATTTCTTATTCAGCCAGCAAAAACGATTTAAAGGAAAATAATCTTCACGTAAGTTTATTCGGCGATGCAAGCGGAGCGAAGATTAAAAACGTTAACTTTACAGGCGTTACGGTTGATATTAAAACAACCTTAACCGCAACACAACAAATTTATCTTGCACCCATTGCAGTGAATGCAAGCGGTGTGGAAATTTCAAACGTAACCTTTAATGGAACGTATACCGTTTCAAAGCTTCCCACCGGAAGAGAGGAAAAGGATATTTTAACCGTAGTTAGTGATGCTCCGTTCTATCAAGCGGATGAAGGCACTACTCAAACAAACGTAAGCGTATCGCTTATCAAGCAGGGCGAATAAACCTTGCAACCAAACTTTAAATAAGTATACCTTTTTAAAGTAAAAAAAATAGCAAAAAAAATGCGCAAAACAAAAACGTTTTGCGCGAAAATGCCACTAAAAAATGAATAAAATTATGGTTTAAAAAAAGTATACTAAAATAAATCAGGAGAAATACAAAATGACTATGCAAATTGTAAAGAAAAAATTAATAATCATCATTTCTATCATTGTTGCAGTTGTTATCGCAAGCACAACTGTTATTATTTCTAGTTCTTGTGGAGATGATTCTGCATCTAGCAGTTCGTCAGGTGATTCTTCCGGCGGTGGTGTACCATCAGTGCTTTACGATAACGAAAACGATCCGTTAGTATTTTCAAGCCAAGAGGTAGATAAGGTATTTAACCCCTTCTTCTCAACGGCTGCGGCAGATAGTAACGTAGTTGGTTTAACTCAAATCGGTATGATCGGTAACGATTCATTAGGTAACCCCGTTTGGGGCGACGAAGAGGGTGTTGTTACAAAGGATCTTCAAATAGTAACCAAGGGCACTCCCAACGTAAACGAAACCACCACTTATTATTTTGTTCTTAAAAATAACGTAAAGTTTTCTAACGGTTCACCCTTAACTATGAAGGACGTTCTATTTAACCTTTACGTTTACTTAGACCCTGCATACACCGGTTCAAGCACTATTTATTCAACCGATATCGTTGGTCTTAAGGAATACAGAACTCAAGCAAGCACAGAATCTGAACAAGATAACTTCGGTTCTAGATTCCAAAACGAAGCAACCTCAAGAATTCAATCCTTAGTTGCTGCGTGCGAAGAGGTTTTAGAAGATCCCAACAATGCATTCTTAACAGATGATGAGTTCAAGGCTAAGCTTCAGTTAATTCAAGATAAAGGCTTAGAAACGGATGCTAATTTAGTTGCAGACTACACAAAGGCAGTAAGCTTATTCCGTGAAGAGCTTGAAACGGACTTTTCTAACTCACGTGATTCATACCAAGATATGGTGTTTACCGGTGATGATGGTAACGTTTACAAGAATTTATTCGCAACAGACATTGAAATGTTCCTTTACAACGAAGGCTATATTACTTGGAACAAAAAGGAAAACGGTGGTAAGGGCGCGCTTATTTCCTCTCTTGCAAACGATTACAAAGAACATAGAGAATGGACTAAAGAACAGGCAATCAACACCATTATTATGGATAAGATTCCCGGTTCTATTGCAGAGGTCGTTACCTATTGGAATACGGCAATTACCTTAAACTCCTTCATTTATAACCAAGAAATGGAAAAATACTTCCAAACTGAAGGTGCAAACCGTAAATATACCAACATTTCAGGTATTAAGTTTGCAAATAAGACCGGAAGCGTAACCGTTAACGGTAAGGAATACGGCATTCCCGAATACAATACGGACGGCTCTGTTAAAAACGGCTCTAACGAGGTATTATCAATCACCATTAACGACGTTGACCCCAAGGCAATTTGGAACTTCTCTTTCACAGTTGCTCCCATGTATTACTATTCAGATGCAAGTCATATTGCAGCATTTGACTATGAAAGCAATTTCGGTGTTGAATACGCTTCACAAACCTTTATGAACGAGGTTGTTAAAGCCCCCGAAAAACTAAGCGTTCCCGTTGGTGCGGGTGCGTATGCGGCAAGTAAGGCAAGCGGTGGTATTGAAAATATTACCGAAGGCGATTTCTACGATAAGGGCGTTATTTACTTCGAAAGAAACCCCCATTACGTATTAGGCGCTGCAAAAATTAAGAAAATTCGTTATCAAGTGGTTTCTTCAGCGCAAATGCTTAACAATCTATATAGCAAGGCAATCGACTTCGTTGAACCCAACGCAAAGGCAGAAACCATTGACGAGCTTAAGGGTAAAGCAAGTGACGGCATTGGCTATAAGTCTATTAGAACGGCGGGTTACGGCTATATCGGTATTAACGCAGGTAAAGTTCCCGATATTTTAGTACGTCAAGCAATTATGCACGCAATCAATACTCAAGAATGCGTTAACTATTATAAGACGACTGCAAGCGCAATTTACCGCCCAATGTCACTTTCAAGCTGGGCATACCCCAAGGAAAGCGTTCCTTATTACAACTACGTTGGCGCAAAGATTCCTTCAGATGCCGACATGTTAAAGGGTAATCGCGCTTTCTATGAGTACGTTAAGGAGCTTGGCAAAAAGGCAGGTGATACGCTTACTGAAAGCGAGCAAATCGCCTTTATTACCAGACTTGTTAAAGAGGCCGGATACGAACTTGGTGCAGACGGTATTTACGTTAAAGGTAACCATAAGTTAAAATACACCTTCACTATTGCAGGTGAAGAAACCGACCACCCCGCGTTTGATGCAATGTGGCACGCAATGGAGCTTTTAAACAAGGCAGGCTTCTCTATCAACGTAACCACAGATGCTAACGCACTAAAGAAGCTTTCTGAAGGTTCACTTACCGTTTGGGCGGCAGCTTGGGGCTCTACTATTGACCCTGATATGTATCAAGTATATCACATAGATTCAACTGCAACCTCAACCTTAAACTGGGGTTATAAGCAAATTAAAGCAAACGTTGGCGATAAATACGCAACGGAGCTTGCTTTAGTTGAAGAGCTTTCAGAAATCATTGAGCTTGCGCGTAAAACCAACGATCAAAAGCAAAGAAGCGTTCTTTATTCTAACGCACTTGATATCGTTATGCAACTTGCAGTTGAGCTTCCCACCTATCAAAGAGACGACTTGTTTGCTTATAACGCAGGCAAGATTGACGTTTCAACCTTCACTCCTAACGAAGAACTATCACCCTATATGGGCTTAACTAGTGATTTACACACCATTTCATTAAGGATATCTTAATTATTTAAACGTTAATCGCTTTTCCTCACGGCGGTGGGGAAGAGCGGTAAAAGTTAATGGCTTCGCCACACCAAAAAATGCTTTATATTTTTATAAAAAGTATTTTGTTTACTTAAAAAATCAATCGCTTGTTAAGGCGATGCCAAATTAAAATAAAGGATTTACCGCAAAAAAGCGGTTAAATAAAGCTATGTTAAAATACATTCTTAAAAGACTGTTTATTTCTATATTCATTCTTTTGGGCGTTTCAATCATTATTTACACCTTAGTAAGACTAATGCCCAACGATT
Organism: Christensenellaceae bacterium; assembly: GCA_045535775.1. GTDB lineage: Bacteria > Bacillota > Clostridia > Christensenellales > Borkfalkiaceae > HGM11416. The sequence continues at coordinate 8,469 of JAZSMG010000192.1, forward strand.
ATATAGATTTAAAATATGCAGAACAACTTAAAAGCGGTGCAATAACGCAAGAGCAAATAAACCAATTCAAGGCAATGTACGGCATTGGCGATAACTCCTTTAAGGGTATCGTTGGCGGATATTCACAATGGATTGGCAGACTTTTACAGGGCGACCTTGGAAGATCGTTTAAATATGAAAAGCCTGTTGCCACGGTTATTGGCGACAATATGTGGATTTCATTTGCTATCGCGGTAGTTGCAACTATTTTACAATTCTTAATTTCCATTCCCTTGGGAATTTCGGGCGCAACTCATCAGTATTCCGTTCGTGATTACACGGTTACCGTGTTTACCATGATAGGTATATCTTTGCCCACTTATTTCTTTGCTGCAATAGTTATTAAGATTTTCTCCGTTGAACTTGGTATTTTGCCTGCGGGCGGTCTAATTTACGCAACGAAGGACTACGCGGATACCTTTGCAGGTAGCCTTGAAAAGTTTGGCGATATAGTTGAACACTTGATTTTGCCTATTTCGGTAAGCGTAATTTTATCTATCGGCGGTCTTATGCGTTATACCAGAACGAATATGTTAGAGGTTTTAAACTCTGATTACATAAGAACGGCAAGAGCAAAGGGCTTATCCGAAAACAAGGTTATTTACCGCCACGCGTTTAGAAACACTATGATTCCCTTAGCAACCTTGCTTGCAGGTATTCTTCCTTCGCTTTTCGGCGGTATGATGATTACCGAGCAGGTGTTTGGTATAGACGGTATAGGTAGACTTGCTTATCAGGCGTTAAGAGAGGGTGATATTCCCTTCGTAATGGGCTATAATATGTTCCTTGCAATCCTAACCGTTATAGGAACGTTGTTATCTGATATTATGTATTCAATCGTTGACCCCAGAGTCAAGCTCGGAAAGTAGGTGGCATATGGAAAAAGAAAAATATAACGTTACGCCTGAAACCGAGGTTGCTCCTAACATCGGCTCTACGGGCGCAGAAATTGTAGAAGAACAACAAACTTATAAGGAAATGAGCCCATTTCAGCTTATTTTAAGAAGATTTTTCCGTTCAAAGCTTTCTATCGTTGGGCTTGTGATGATAGTCTTCTTATTTGCCTTTTCATTCTTAGGTCCCGTTATTTACACTCGCGTTAACGAGTGGGGCGAAGCAACCGTTGATAGAGGCGAGTTCGTTGAACAACACTTTGATGAATATAAAATAATTGGTGAAAACGGCGAAGAAATTATTATAACCGAGGTTGTTGAAACAACGGATACTATCAATAAATACGCACCCATCTCTTCAAGCCACCCCCTTGGAACGGATGAAAAGGGTATGGACGTTTTCGTAAGACTTATGTACGGCGGAAGAATTTCGCTAACGATTGGATTTATCGTTGTTATTTTAGAAACCCTTTTGGGAATTTTACTTGGCGGTATAGCAGGTTATTTCGGTAGATGGGTAGATCAGCTTATTATGAGAATAGTTGATATTTTTAACTGTATTCCCACTCTTCCCATTTTGTTGATTGCTTCAGCGGTAATTGATTCGTGGCAGGTAGAGGCGGACCAACGCATCTACATATTGATGGTTATAATCACGATATTTGGTTGGAGCGGAACTGCAAGACTTGTTCGCGGTCAAATTCTTTCACTTCGTGAACAGGAATATATTACCGCAACCGAGGTTATGGGGCTTCCCACCTGGCGCAAAATATTCAAGCATTTAATACCTAACGTAATGCCCCAGCTTATAGTTTCTATGACGCTTGGCTTAGGTAGCGTAATTTTGTATGAATCAACCCTTAGTTACTTGGGTTTAGGCGTTCAGCTTCCCAAGGCGGCGTGGGGAACGATGATTGCGGGCGCAAACAATCCGGACGTTCTTAATTACCACTTAAATATGTGGCTTCCTGCAGGTATTTTAATAGTTATTGCCGTTCTTGGCTTTAACTTTGTTGGCGACGGTCTTCGTGACGCGATGGACCCCAAGGCTAAAAAGTAAGGGAGGGCGTAAACGATGGCTAAAAAAGATAACGGATATATATCCATAAAAGAAAGTAGAGAAATTATTAAGCACAACATTAAACAAATGAAGTATTATGAATCGCTAAAGCGCCTTAAAAAGCAGGAAAGCGAATATACTACTTCAATGAAAAGTGATGAAAATATTATCGAAATAGAAGATTTAAAAACCTGTTTCTTTACAGATAACGGAACGGTTATGGCTGTTAACGGCGTATCCTTTGATATTCCAAAAAACAGTATCGTTGGCGTGGTTGGTGAATCCGGTTGCGGTAAGAGCGTAACCTCTTTATCTGTAATGCAACTAGTTCAAGCGCCTCAAGGGCAGGTTGTTGAAGGAGAGATTAGGTTTAACGGCGGTGACGATTTAGGTTTAACTGAAAGCGGTGAGCAACGCGCTTACGATATTGCAAAAATGCCAACCGAGGCTATGTATAAAATTCGCGGTAAAGATATCACCATGATTTTCCAAGAACCTATGACAAGCTTAAACCCAGTTTTTACAATCGGGTATCAGCTTGACGAAGCAACCTTTATTCATAGCCCCGAAACACCCAAGGAAAAGGCAAAGGAATACAGTATTGAACTTTTGGTTAAAGTAGGTATTTCTATGCCAGAGCACGTTTATAACAGTTACCCACACGAACTTTCAGGCGGTATGCGCCAACGTGTTATGATAGCAATGGCGCTTGCGGGTAATCCAAAGCTTATTATTGCAGATGAGCCTACTACGGCGTTAGACGTAACTATTCAAGCGCAAATCCTTGAACTTTTGAAGGATATTCAAAAAAGAGAAGGTTGCTCTATTATGCTTATTACTCACGACCTTGGCGTTATTGCGGAAATGGCGGATGAAGTCGTTGTAATGTATGCAGGCAAGGTAATAGAAAAGGGTACTGTTCGTGATATTTTCCACAACCCCTTGCATCCCTATACTATCGGTTTGCAAAAGAGTAAGCCAATGCTTACCTCAAACGGCAACGAGCCCCTGTATTCAATACCGGGTAACGTTCCCAATCCCATAAACTTGCCCGATACCTGTTATTTTAAAAACAGATGTAATAAATGCACGGAAAAATGTAGCGGTCACTATCCTTGTGAAATCAAGGTTAGCGAAACTCACAGCGTTTCTTGTTGGTTGTATGCAGAAGGGGAGGATGAATAATGAGTGAAATTGATGAAAAAATGATAAATACCCCCGAAAACGAGCAAAGCGAATATATTTTAGAGGTTAATAACCTTAAAAAATATTTCCCAATTGAAAAAAATCTTTTTGGAACGCCAACAAGATTCTTAAAAGCGGTAGATGACGTTTCTTTTAAGGTAAAGCGCGGAACTACCTTGGGTATAGTAGGTGAGTCAGGTTGCGGTAAAACCACTCTTGGAAGAACTATTTTAAGACTTCACGATATAACTGGCGGAAGCGTGTTGTTTAACGGTGAGGATATTACCAATATGCCTAAAAAAGAGCTTCGCAAAAGAAGAACTCAGCTTCAACTAATATTCCAAGACCCTTATTCAAGCTTACCGCCAAGAATGACGGTTGGTAATATTATTGCAGAAGCAGTTAGAGTGCATAATATCGTTCCAAAGGATAAGGTTACAGATCACGTTCGCGATATTATGAAAAAATGCGGGCTTCAGCCTCATTGGTATGACCGTTATCCCCATGAATTTTCCGGCGGGCAGCGTCAACGTATCTGTATCGCGCGCGCCCTTGCGGTTAATCCCGAGTTAGTTATTTGTGATGAGCCCGTTTCCGCGTTAGACGTTTCAATTCAAGCGCAAATTATCAATTTGTTAAAAGACCTTCAAAATAAAATGGGTCTTACCTATTTATTCATATCACACGATTTATCAGTAGTTAAGTATATAACCGATAACATTTTGGTTATGTATTTGGGTAACGTAATGGAGCTTGGAAGCACGGATAGGATTTTTGAAAACCCCTTGCATCCATATACGAAGGCACTATTTTCTGCCGTTCCCGTTCCTGATCCAGACAGTAAGATGAATAGAATTATATTAAACGGAGATATTCCTTCACCTGCAAATCCCCCCGCAGGTTGTAAATTCCATACCCGTTGTTCAGAGTGCATGGAAATTTGTGAGTCTTGCGTACCTGAATACGTTGAAGTAGAAGAAGGTCACTTCGTTGCTTGCCACTTATATAAAGAACGTGATTAAAAAAGAAAAAGTCCTTATATAAGTCGATTAACGGCAATTTAAATTAAATGTTTTACTTTGCTCGCCTTGATAAAATGCTATCTTGGCGGGCGGGTAAAGGGAAAATAATGAAGAAAGAAAAGAAATCTAAACAAGTATATATAGACGACGGTCACACTATTTACAGTATGGAACAGCTCGTCGGGCCGGAAAATTATAATAAGAAGGAGAAAAAGGTTGGTCTTACGCGCAAGGAAAGATGGGTGGCTATTAAAGCGGCGTATCGCACCTATTTACCCATTTTATTTGGCGTAATAATATGTTTTTCGTTGGCTTTTTTACTTATGTATTTCTGGTTAAAATAAAGGAGTTAGATAAATGAAATTAAGAATCTTATCAGTCGTCTTAATAGTGCTGATGGCATTTTCTTCCATTGCCTGCACGGATAAAAACGATTCTATATTAAGCGGTGATTCAAATCCCCCTTCAACGCAGACGGCGTTAACTGAATCTGGTCAGCTACAGCTTTTAAAAAGCGATTTTAAGCTTTCTGAAAACGATATGGTTAACCGCATTAAGGCGGAATATCTTTTAGAAAATGACGGATATAAATCAAACGATGAAGTTGTCGTTATGGTTGCTTTAGAGGAAAAATCTCTTCTTGATCGCTATCTTGATGATTATCAAGGTACCTTTAGCTCTGTTGGTGAGTTAGCTTCTTCAAAGGTTGGTAAAAGCATTATAACCGCCATTGAATTAAAGCAAACGTCACTTTTAAATCAATTAAAGGGCTTAGGCCTTATTCAAGAGGTTACCGCAACCTATAATACTATTATAAACGCGGTTGCAGTTAGAATTAAATACGGCGATATGCAAGAAATATCAAAGCTTGCTAACGTTTCAACCGTAATTATGTCTGAAACCTATAATCATCCTCAGGTTGCAGAAGGTGTAACCGATACTTCTGCGATAGAAAACGCCGTTGATATTTACGAAACGGGTATTTTTAAGCCCGTTGGCGTTGATTACACAGGTAATAACACCTCTGTTGCGGTATTAGACTCAGGCTTTGATTGCAGTCACTCTGTATTTGCAAACCAACCATCTAATCCCATGTTCAGAATGAACGATATAGCAAGAGCTCTTCCTGAAACTAAGGCGGCTCAGTTAACAATTTCTCTTGATTTAGACGACGTTTATTATAGCAGTAAAATCCCCTTTGCATACGATTATGCAGATAAGGATGCAGACGTTTTCCCCTACGATAGCGAACACGGAACTCACGTTGCGGGTATTATCGGTGGTAAAGACGATACTATCACCGGTATTGCAAAGGATACTCAGTTAGTTTTAATGAAGGTTTTCCCCGATCTTGATTCCGGCGCGGAAACTGATGATATTTTACTTGCTCTTGAGGATGCGGTTTTACTTGGCGTTGACGCGATCAATATGTCGCTTGGCTCTGCTTGCGGTTTCACCCGTGAAGAGGACGGCAATAAGATTAACGCCGTTTACGATAAGATTAACGAAGCGGGCATAAGCTTAGTTACTGCTGCAAGTAACGATTATAACTCCGCTTACGGCGGTGCGGAAGGTAACACTAATAAGGTTACCAATCCCGATAGCGCAACCGTTGGCTCTCCCTCTACTTACGAAGCTTCTTTATCCGTTGCATCAATCAGCGGTAAAAAGAGCAGATATATCGTTGCCAATAACGAGCAGGTTTTATTCTTTAACGAATCTAACTCTATAAACGGCAAGCCAAACGATTTCTTTGCAGAACTTGGCATTGGCTCAGGTGAAACGAAAACCTATGAATACGTAACCATTCCCGGTAACGGTTTAAAGGTTAACTATGCAACCGTTGGTGATCTTACAGGTAAGATCGCGCTTGTTCGCCGTGGTGATAACACCTTTGAAGAAAAGGCTCAGCTTGCAAAAATGGCACATGCTGCCGCTTGTATTATTTATAACAACGTTGAAGGCGATATACTCATGTCTATGGGTAAATCAGACCATATCCCCACGATATCAATTTCAAAAGAGGACGGCGCAATCTTAGCCTCTAAATCAAAAGGCACGCTAGTTCTTTCAGATAGCAACAAGGCAGGCCCTTTCATGAGTGACTTCTCATCATGGGGTCCCACCTCTGACCTTAAGATTAAACCCGAAATCACCGCGCACGGTGGCGATATTTATTCAGCAGTTCCCGGTGGCGGTTACGATTACCAAAGCGGAACTTCAATGGCTTCACCCAATATGTGCGGTGCAATCGTGCTTATAAGACAGCACTTAAAGGAAAAATATCCCGAGCTTGAAGATAATCCCAAGCAGTTAACTAGGTTAACTAACCAGCTTCTAATGTCAACTGCAACGATAGTTCTTAACCAACAGGGTAATCCATATTCTCCAAGAAAACAGGGTGCCGGTCTTGCAAGCTTAAAGAATGCGGTAACCACTCCTGCATATATTACGGTTGACGGAACTGATAAAACTAAATTAGAGCTTGGTGACGATCCTAAAAAGACGGGTATTTATACAATGACCTTTAACGTCGTTAACCTTTCTGAGGGTGCGCTTAATTACGATATGTCCGTTCTTGCAATGACGGAAAGCGTTTCAACCTCAAACAAGGAATTCGTTGCAGAAAAGTCATATCTGTTATCTGGTAGCAGTAGCTATAAGGTTCTTTCAAACGGCACTTTATCAGGTAAAACTCTTACCGTTGAAGCGGGTAAAACCGCAAAGGTAGAAATAACCTATACGCTTAGCGCAAAAGACGTTGAATATCTTACCAACACCTTCCCATACGGTCAATTCGTTGAAGGATTCGTTAAGCTAAATTCAACTGATGAAAACGGTATTAACTTAAACGTTCCCTTCCTTTCATTCTTCGGTGATTGGACTGAAGCTCCTTTATTCGATAAAACCTATTACGAGGTAGAAAGCGAAGCGCACAACGGTGCAATCGATGAAGAAGATAAGTTAAAGGCCGATTATTATGCAACCACACCTTACGGTTCATATTATTATAACTACATTATTCCCCTTGGAACTTACTTATACGATATAGATACTAATGCATACGATGCAATTCCCGCTTCAGAAGATCACATTGCAATGTCAAGCTTCTTAGGCAGTATAGACGGGCTTTCTTGCGTATACGCAGGCTTGCTTCGTAACGCGAAGGAAATGCATTACAGTATAGTTGATAAGGTAACCGGCGACGTTGTTTGGGAATACGTTGATCATCGCGCGCAAAAGGCTCACTATTACGGCGGTATTCAATTCCCATATTACGATAATTTGCGTTTAAGTAACTACAGATTAGGATTAACCAATAACTGCGAATATGAATTCAATATGAGCGCGGTTCTTGATTACGGCGACGGCGGTGCTTCTTCAAACGTTAGAAATTCATTTGGATTTGATTTTTACGTTGATGATGAAGCTCCCGTAATTAAAGGGGTAACTTACGAGAAGATTTACGATAGAACACTTAAAAAAGACCGTTATTATATCAATATGACCGTTTATGATAACCACTATGCAATGAGTGTTCAGCCTATTTTATTTACCTCTTCTTCAAGCTATACATTCCTTACTGAAAATCCCATTCCCATTTACAGTGAAAAGGGTAGTGACACAACCTTACGTTTTGAAATTACCGATTATCTTGAAGATTTAGAGTTTGATCAAATTATACAAAGCGGTCTTGCTTTCTCTGTTGATGATTATGCGTTAAACTCAAACCTTTATATCTGCCAGCTTCCCGGAACGAAGGGCGATTTTGCCTTCACAAAGTCTGGTGAAATAGGCGGTGCTTCATTAGAAATTTATAAAGCATATCAAGGTGACGTTGTTGATTTAACTAAATATCTTGCAACTAAAGACGGATCTGTTGATGAAAATAAAGATTATTTAAAATATCTTGTTTGGGAATCATCTGATGAAAGCATAGCGGTTATTAAAGAAGGTCAGCTTAAGTGCTTAAAGAAGGGCGTTGTTACTATAAAGGTAACAGAGCAAATGGATCTTAAGGCTGCTTCATTAATCGTTAGAATCAACGAAAAGTCTGATTCATACGTTGCCGATGAAGACGTTCTTGGCTCATACGAGGATGCAACCGTTAAGAAAATAAGATTTTCACATTTTGAAACGGTTTTTGCTTATTCAAGAGCGGCACAGTATTCTGAAATTGGTGAAACCGGCGATACGAAGTTTATCTCTGCCGTTGGCGGAATAAGCTTTTACCCCGGCGAACAAATAAGACTGTTTTACGATTTAGATCCCTGGTATGCAGAGGATAACTACGAGCTAAGCTTTACCTCTAAAAACCCCACCGTTGCAGAGGTTGATGAAACGGGTAAGGTTACGGCAAAGAAAAAGGGCTCAACCATTATTGAGTTGCGTATTGCAGGCTCAAATATTATGGCAAGCATTAACGTAACCGTAAACAGTGAATTTATTATTGAAAACCGTCAACTTGTTGCTTATAAGGGGCTTGGCGGTGAAGTAACTATTCCTGATGATGAAGGTATTTTATATATCGGCGCGTATGCATTCTGTCTTTACGAAACCGATCAAACTATGGAGCTTCCGGAAGATGATTACGATGCCAATAAAATTCCCTCAATGAACACCTCTATTACCAAGGTTATAATACCCGAGGGTGTTGAAGAAATTCAAAAATACGCCTTCTATAACTGTATTCATTTAAAAGAGGTTGTAATTCCCGATTCAATGAAGTTTATTAGAGAGTACGCCTTTTATAAAACTGAAATTGAAGAGATAGACCTTAAAAAGTCAAAGCTTATCGGCGCATTTGCATTTGCAGAAAACTCTAGTTTAAAATCTGTAACGATGCCCGAAATGTATGCAATCGGTCGCCGTGCGTTTGAAAACTGTACAAGTCTTAACAACGTTGACTTAACTCATTTAAGAAATGCAGGAAAGGAAGCGTTTAAGGGCTGTACGGGCTTAGAAAACGTTACTCTTGGCGAGTTCACAAAGCTTTCTTACGCTATGTTCGTTATGTCCGGCGTTAAGAATATTACCGTTTACGAAAAGGAAGTTATTCCCGAGTATTGCTTTGCTAAGTGCGAAAATTTAGAAAGCGTTACCATAGTTAACGATCTTGGCATAATTTCAATTGGCGCGTTTAGCGAATGCCCCTCACTAAAAACGGTAAACTTTGAAAAAGCAGTTCAGGTTATTGATTCACAAGCCTTTTACGCAACCGGTCTTGAAAGCATAACGTTGCCTAATTCAGAGGTTGCTCTTGGCGATTACTCATTCTATAAGAGTGAAGGCTTAACAACCGTTAAGTTTGGTGCAAACACTAAGATTACTGAAATTAAGGGTAGTCTTTTTGAAGGTGCAAACCTTACCACCTTTGAGGTTGATTCGGCTAACGCTAATTATTCCGTTTCACAAGACGGTAAAATTTTAGAAAACAAGGCAGGCAATTCAATAATCTTAGTGGTAACTAATATTGGTGAAAACTATACCGTTGATGAAAAATACACTTCAATCGGTAAAAGCGCTTTTGCAGGTTCAAATATAGTTACTTTAACTATTAATAATAAGGACTTAGCTCTTGGTGAATATGCATTTATCGGTGCTAAAAACCTAAACACGGTAAACTTACCTGCAGAAAGCGGGTTTGAAATCGGCGCGTATGCGTTCAGCGAAGCCCCCGTATTAACCACCGTTAACAACTTAGATAAGGTAACTAAGGTTGGCAATTACGCATTTGCAGAAAGCGGTATCGTAACCGCAGTGATTGCAAAAGACGCAGTATACGGTGAAGGCGTATTCCTTGAAAGCAAGCTTGAAAGCGTAACTATCGGCGCAAATGCAAAATTTGGGCTTGGTGCATTCCAAAGCTGTAAGAATTTAGTAACTGTAACAATGCCTGAAGAGGGCGGAGTTCATTTTGGATCTTCTTGCTTCTCATTTGATACCGCTTTAGCTGAAATTGATCTTTCTAAAACAGATTACTATATTGAGGACGGCACTTTCTTAGGTTGTACTGCTTTAAAGAAGGCAAACCTAGCAAACGTTACTAAGATTGGCTCTTTGGCATTTGCAGACTGCTCAATTTTAAATCACGTTGCAATGCCCAAGGTTGAAGAAATTGGCGACTATGCATTCTCTACCTTTATGACCGCAAACGGAGCGCCTTATACTTACGGTACTCCTCCCACCTTTACAACGGTAGAATTACCTGAAACCTTACAAAAATTAGGTTACGGCGTATTCGTATATTGTGAAGGACTACAACAAATAACCATTCCATCAAGCTTAGAGGTTATTCCCGAATTTACCTTTGCATTCTGTCGCAATCTTGCTAACGTAACGCTTTCTGAAGGTGTTAAGGAAATTGAAGGTTATGCCTTTGCAAGATGTGCCGTGCTAGAGTCTATTAATTTAGAAAAGGTTGAAAGGATTGGTGAATATGCATTTTCAAATAACTCAAACGAGCTTGGAATTTTATCAACTATTGATCTCTCATCAGCTAAGGAAATAGGCGCTTTTGCTTTTGCAAGCACTTACGTAACCAGCGCGGTGAGTGGTGAATATTTAGAAAAGGTTGGTGAGTACGCATTCCATTATACTGCAATTCCTTCATTTAATTTCCCCGCTTTAAAGGAAATAGGCGAAGGTGCGTTCTCGTATAATACTAAGGTTACAGATTTTACTTTCTCATCTGATCTTGAAAGTATTGCCACCATGGCTTTCGTTGGATGCACGAATCTTGCTGAATATAACTTCCTTTCAGGTGAAAGCAAGGCAACGGATGGCTTAATTAACGATTACGCAAAGCTTGAAGGCGGTGCACTTTACGTTAAGATGCAAAGCGGTGATTGGCTTCTAGCCTCAGTTCCCGCGGCAATGGATGTTGAAACCCTTAAGGTTGCAGAAGGCACCACCAAAATTGACTTCTATGCAGGTAACGAAAATGCAAACGTTAAGAGCATAGTTCTTCCCGAAGGCTTAAAGCGTATTGGAAATTACGCTTTCTACGGCTATAAGAATCTTGAAAGCGTTGAGTTTAGAACGGTAAACGCTCCCACACTTGAAAGCGAATACGATGAAGAGGCATCTCTTGATGAATCTGCGCCCGGCTTTGATAAGCTTCACGCATTCTACGATTTGTTCGAGTTAGAACTTTATTACAGCAACTTCATAGATTTAGTAGGTGAAAACGCACCCATTAAAATGATACTTCCCCAAAATGCAGATTTAAGCGGTTACGACGCACTTCCTTACGAGGTTTACTTCGGTAAGGTTGCAGATGCTGAAAGAAGTGATTACGTTGCAATGGAAAACAACCTAATTAAATTTATTGAATATGCAGAAAAGATAGCAAATATCAAACACGTTTTATTAAGCCATGAAACGCTTATAGATAGCGCGCTTACCGCATATAACGCACTTACCCAAAACGCTTTAGATTACGGCGTTGCTCAACAGGATTGGGATAATATGGTTAAGTCCGTTAAAGATGCTAAGGCTCAGCTTGTTCAAATAAAGCTTGCAAAGGCAGAACAAAAGGTTCGCGACGTACAAGCGCTTATTGATGCTCTTGATAAAAACTTTGATATTGCAAATATAGCAGAGCTTAAAGCGGTTGCCAGTGCAATCAATAGCTTAACCTTAGAAAACAGACTTATTCTTGACTTAACTGCTTACAATCAATTAGTTGCAGAATATAACAAGTATCTTGAATCAGTTCAAATAGAGGTTGCACCCGTTATTAGCGCTGTTAACGCATTAACCTTTAAAGAGGCGGTGCTTGTAGTTACTGCAACTCTTGCAACAACTAGCGCTTTATTAGCTCTTGGCATAATACTTAAAAGAAAATTCATGTAAGGAGGCAGAAAAACAGTTATGAAAAAGAAAATAATAATTTTGGCTTCTGCCTTGGTTGTGGTAATTCTTGCCGTTGTGATCGTAGTTTTATCATTACCCTCAGCGGTGGATAAATGCGGAAAATGGATGCAAAATTCAACAAACAACCTAACCTTTGTTAAAACGGCTTTTGAAGTAACGGATAAGGGCGAAAAGGTGTTTGCGTATAGCGAAAGCGTTGAAATAATAGAAGGTAATGCAGAAATTACCAAGTCAACCTCCCGTTTAAATCCATCTTACGAGTTTTCAACCATAGATGAAAGTAGCTTCGTTGAAGGTATAAACAGGGAAGATTTGCTTAACTTTGCTTTCGATAAAAAATATTTCGAAGAAAGCTCATTAAAAAACGACGTTTTCACGGCAACGGTAATAGGTGATTGCTTAGATGAGTTTTTAGGTAGTGAGGCGTTTAACGTAAGCGGTAATGCTCAAGCTACTTTAAGCTTTGAAAATGAGATGTTAAAGGGTGCAGTTATAACCTTTAATCTTCAATCAGGCAAGCAGGTAACGGTTACCGTTGAATGTGAATATTAAGGAGAGTAATAAAAATGAAAAAAATAATAAGTTTATTGTTAGTCGTTGCTCTTACTTTAACAGCTCTAGTATGCTACTCTGCGTGCGGTCCTAAGCAGCTTGAAACGCCCACTAACGTAACGGTTAGCGAAACGGGGCTTATCACTTGGAAAGCGGTAGAAAATGCAACGGGGTATAAGGTAACTATTAACGGTCAGGAATACACTGCAACCGCACCTTCTTATCAGGTATCAAGTGTAGAAAACGACTTTACTTACAGCATAAAAGCAACTGCGGATAAGTATGAGGATTCTCTTCCCACCCAAACGTATACCTTTAAGGGCAAAGGAAAACCCGATCCTGAGCCAGAGCCACCCGTAGAAGAAATAACGGTTGCTATTAGCGCTCCGGATGAAATCAAGAGCGGAGAAACTATTAAGCTAACCGCAAAGGTACAAGGCACGGTTGACGTATCTGTTAGTTGGACGGTTGTTGAGGGTAGTGATTACGCTACTATTGATAACAAGGGTAATTTAACCGCATTAACCGTTAGTGGCGATAAGGTTATTAAGGTTGAAGCAAGAAGTAAAGTAGATACCACCGCTTTTGCAACCAAGATTTTAACCATAGTTAGCAAGCCCGAATTAACTCAGGATATGCTAGACGCACTTAACAGTGATTACGTTTTATTCAGCGGTTACATAAACATTGAACTTTATGATGATTCTTCAATCGTTTCATCAAAAGAGCCTGAAAGCACTTATACTAGCGTTATTAAAACCTCTATGGATGGAACGAATTGGTATGCCGAATACGAAAACGGAACTACCGGGTATATGACTCCCATCTATTATAAGAAGGTTGGTAATAAGCCCTGTCAGGTTGGCGTTAACTTTATGAATGAGGAAGAATATTTCCCCATGCAAGACGATTACGGCAACGATATCAGTTGGGAAAATGCAGGTCTTTACAATGCGTTACAAAATCTTAGCGTTAGCGACTTCGTGTTTGATACCGAAACTTGGCGCTGGGTATATAACAACAGTGATCCCACCCTTGTTAGCAAGGTAATTGCATCGGCTAACCCCTATGATTTTTCTGCTGACAATTTTGCTTTAATTATTGATGACGGTGAAATTATGGGTGTTTATTCAAAGAGTAACCCCGATTACACCATTTCAGTTGGTTATAAGGCGATTCAACACCTTTACGCATCAATTATTTGCGGTGAGGATTTCGTAACCGTTCCCACCATTCAAAAATATACAAGCGAGGCTATTCACGAGCCCTTAAACGCGGCTATTGAAAATATGAGAGCTTTAGAAAGCTATAGCCTTGAATTACTTGATTTAAACGTTGACTTTACCGGTGTTGGTTATAGCGAGTCTGGATTTAGCCAGGTTATTACTAAGGATTTAATTCACTTTAGACCTTATACAATGAAAACCACTACTTCAGGAACGGATAAGGTTTATATTGAAAACGGCGATTACGGTTATAAGCAAATGCGTGGCGACTTATATAATACCTATCATAACGACGGTAGCGGTAAATATTATGCAAGCCGTGCTTATGCAGGTGATTTATCTTCAGCAAAGCCCACCTTTGCATTTGCAGGTGAAATTTTCCGTCAATATTACGAGAACGAGGACGGATCTACCACCTATTACGTAGACGATGCGATGAGTTCAGTTGCATCAACCTTCTACTTTGGCGTTGGTAACGATATCAATCTATACGGTATTTTCGCAACTCGCGGATACACCTCTGAAACTGATTCATTTACCCCCTTTGTTACTATTAAGGACGGATATATTATCAATTCAGGCTTCTATTATAACCTTGGTGGATTAATGTACGGCGTAATTGAAATCGTTTATAGTGATTTTAACAATGCAAGCATTGATTCCGTTTACGATATTTCATTCGATACGAGGGAAATCCCCACTTCTTGGGCAGAACTTGAAATTATAGAGACGGTTGGTACCGATTCAAGCCTTGATGATGACCTTCCCGTTAACGCGCTTGATTACTTCAAAAAGGCGTTTGGTGATGAAAATATTGCAGATAGCATGCCATTCTTTGGCAAGGTAATCGGCGATTCTTACGGCTTTGGTATGACAACATATTATAAGCCTGCAGGCTCTTCAATAATGAAGGAAGCAGTAGTGCTATATTACGACGTTCCTCTTGACGTTGATTATACCATAACTACTTCTTTAAAGGCTGTTAAGAATTATTTATTAGAATTAGGCTTTGAACAAAGCAAAACGGATTCTTCAACCTTTACCAAGGGTAATATCGCAGTTGTTCCTGTTGATAACAACCTTGACTTTATGATTTACGTATATAAAATTTAAAATAATTTTTTGTGAGGTATAAAAAATGAAAAAACTATCATCTACTATGAAGAAGATAGTAACCTTGATGTTGGTTGCAGTGCTTTCTTTTAGCGTTATTGCTTGTGACGAAAAGGAATCAAGCTCTTCAATTAACGATAATTCATCAAGCGACTCTTCTTCAGAAATCGTTGTAACTCCAGCAGTTTCTATTTCACTAACCAGTGATAAGGATTCTATTAGAGTTGGTGAGGAAGCAAAACTAACCGTAGTTGTTGAAAACAGCGATAACACGGCATACGAATGGTCAGTTTCAGAAAACGGCAAGGATATCGTTCAAATTGCAGATAACGTTTTATCTGTAAGAGATGGCGCAGAAGTTAAGTTTGATACTCCCGTAACCGTAACTGCAACCGCAAAGGCAGATAGAAATGCAAGAGCTTCAAAGACTATTACCATTATCGCACCCATCGTTGAGGGTAGAGTTGGTGATTTAACGTCAGAAATGATTGAAGCAATCGGTAATCCCTCTATCACCGTAACCGGAACTTTAACTGACGTTTACTTCAATAACTATCAATCATACTTAAATTCAGAAACCGTTTACGATATGGCAGTTGAAATGGAAAACGGTAAGTGGAAGGGCTCTTGGAAGGTTCAAGGGGATGATTCATTCATTACCGATAGTTACCGCAAGGGCGCAAAGGATGGCGTTAAGGATTATAACGGAAATATCGGCCACCAAATGGAAAAGATTTATATCAATAAGAACAACGAAGTTTCAGTTTCAGCCGTTAAGGATTATATGTCTTATCCTTCAATTTGGGAATCTCAACACCTTTGGAACCACCTTGCAAACCTTAACGTAAACGACTTTACTTACGATGCAGAAAGCGGTCTTTACTCTTATAAGGTAAACCAAAGGGATGAAGCAAGCTTATACTTAATGACTTACCTTTCTTACTCATTAACTCCTTTACTTGCAGATACCTTAGTAGAAATCGCATTTACCGTTGACGTTCAAGCAGGCGCAATTACCTCTTTAATCGGTAAGACTGAAAGAATTTACGAAGGTCTTGACGAGCAAACCGGAGAATTCGACGCTTATTACGACACTGTTATTAACCTAGAATTCTCTAACGTTGGTTCAACCACCGTTTCTGATCCCGTAGCATACACCGCACCTGCAAACGCAGGCGTATTAGAGGAAGCTCTTAACGAAATGAAGGGTGCAACCAATTACACCTTCAATATTGAAGATAATAGCATTTATTCAGCTTCAGGCGACGGTAGCGATTACGAAATGTACGGCGTAAACGTTGGAAATACGGCAAGCGGTAAGGTTGGAACTATCGGTTACGTTACCGAAGATAAGATTCTTATCCACGAAACCGGCAAGTATTCTTATTCAATTGATGATAAGCTATATTACCACAGCTACCGCGGTTACGTTCAAAATGATGACAACACTTACGATTACTTTGAAAATAAGGGTAGTGTTTTAACCGGTAAGAGAAAATATACCGGCAATATGCTTGATGCTATGCCCGAATTTGATTTCTCTGTTAACGTATTTAAGTTTGCAGGCATGGAAACTGTTGTCGTTGGTAACAACTATCAAAACCTTTACAAATTCGTTCTTCGCGAAAACTCTATTACCAGAGAAGTTGGTATGGAGCTTTGCATAGACGGTAAAGATGCGGCAGCTTTAGCAATTGCTAAGCTTACCATTTGGGTAATAGTTGATAATCAAGGCAACGCTCACGTTCAAAAAGCATCAGTTCCTTACGATTTAGTAAGCGGAACTTACACTGGAACTTACGATATTACTTACGGAAGAATTGGTTCAACCACTATTGACGATTCATACTTCGTTGATTACGTTCCCAGAACTATCCCCACTACTTGGGCAGATACCGAAACTATGTATTACCAAATCAACTTCACAGGTAACACCTTTGAAGAAAACACTCAAACCGTTATGGAAGCATGCTACGGTGATGCTGTTGATTCAATTCCTTCACCCGTTTTATTCTTCGAAGCATTTGGTGATAGCTTAAACGGCCCCTTCTATGATTGGAAGGAAACCTCTAAGGTTGATGCAGACGGTAACGCAATCAAAATGGGTTGGGTAAGCACTAACTTAACCGTTAACGAATCATATCTTGATGAAAACGATAGAATTGAAGATTTTGAAGCATTAGTTGCTCATATGGATGAAGTATTTGCTAAATACGGCTTTGCAAGAAGCGTTGCTAACACCGATATCACAGGCGGTGAAACGGGCAGATCTCCCAAATATATTACTTATACTAACGATGAAATCATGATTGTTATCGAAAATATCGGCACGAAATTCCTATACGTTGATTTTTATAAGTTAGGCGATTGGTCTTTAAACAGATAATTAAAATTTAAAAGGAAGGGTAATCAATATGAAAAACTTAATAAAAGCACTTTTATTGGCGGTAACTTTGATTGCCTTTGCCCTTTCAGCTTGTTCTGAGCCGAGCGATAGTACGGAAGAGGGTAGTTCAATATCCTCTTCCGCTACCGCGGTAGAGCCTGCTGAAGCTGTTGAAATTACTGCAATAAGTGAGGCAGTAGAGGTTGAAGATATATATCTTAGCGCGCATGATTTTACCGCTTATTTTGAAATTACGGTAGATGGCGGTAGCGTTGAGGTAAAAGAAGAATATCTTGATCTTTCAAATTTAAAGAATGAAGCGGGAATTTACGAGGTTTCGTGCACCTATAAAGGGGTAAGCGCAACCGTTGAAGTAACCGTTTTACATAATGATTATTTAATTTCACTTTCACAAAGCGAGATATCGGTTAATAAGGTAAACGCACTTGATTATGATTATTTAGCATTGTTTACCGCTTACGTAAACGGCGTTAGGGTAGATATCACACCGGATATGATTAGCTCTAACGTATCTTCCGTTCCCGGCGTATATACCTTTAGCGTATCACTTGGTGATAAAACGGAGGTTTTAACCGTTAACGTTACTAATACGCACGATATACTTGTTGCTATTACTTATAAGGTTTGCAAAATAGCAGATACTGAGCTTGATAATTTTGACTACACCACGTTGTTCTCTTTGTTCGTTGATGGCAAAGCGGTTCAAGTGACAATGGATATGATTGACATTTCTGCTCTTAACGATGCATCCGTAGGTGATGAGCGTGACGTTAAATTTAGCTATTCTTTAGATGAAACAACGGTTACAAGGATTGCAAAGGTAGTAGTTGTTGCTCAGAGCGAATTGGTAATCAATGCCAAGAATATACAAATTTACCCAAATAGCGGGGCGGTTGATTTAACTTCGCTATTCACTATAAGCAGGGGTAGTGAGGTAATTCCCGTTACCTCTGATATGATTACGGGTAGTATTGACTATTCAAAAGCAGGCGATAACCAAATAACTCTTACTTATGGCGGTCAGCAAGCAGTTGCTAACGTAGAGGTTGTTGTTGGCGTTGTTATCACCTATGCCAGTGCAGATACTGTTGTTGTTTTAAAGGGAACTAATCAGCAGGCTTATGCCTTTGAAAACGACTTTAACGTTATTATTAACGGCATTCGTTTTACTATGATAGCAAGCTATATAGATAGCTCTAACGTTGATTTTTCAACTGCGGGAAGCTACAAGGCTAAGCTTAGATTACCTTATAACGAATCTTCTCTTTCACTATCGGGCGCAAGGTTTGATTATTACGAAAAAGAAATCACCTATTTGGTTGTTGAAAACGAATATGAGCTTACGTTAAAGGAAGAAAGAGTAACCTTAGATAAGGGAACAACCTCTTATAATCCTTTTAAAAACATCACTCTTACAATTAACGGATTGATGCAAGCTTTAACCGATAATCCTGCATACGTTGATAAAATTTCATGTTATGCAAGGGTTGTTTCAGATCCCATTGTTTTTGATTCAATCGGCGTTCAATACGTTGCGGTTGAGGTTTACGTTAACGGCCCTGATGCAGAGCCTGTGTTAGTTGAGTTTGAGTTAATCATTGAATCAGACGTTCAAATTACTTCAACTAATAAGGTTGTGTTTACAGATACAACCGTTATGGCAACCGAACTATTTACCGTAACTAAGGCGGGTGAAGCGGTTGAAGTTACCTTTGATATGATCACCGGTAAAATTGATACCTTTACCCCCGGCGTTTACACAGTTGTGCTTGATTATATGGGAATAACTGAAAGCGCAACCGTAGTCGTTATGGGTAAGGAAATGCAGGGAACGTATAAAACGAATTTATATACAATTCCTGATTTTTATTCAAATGATGAAGAGGAAACAACCACAAGAGCGCACGTTGGCGCAATGCAAATAAACGAAAAGGGCGAAATTACAATTAAGGGCGTTAAAGCAGAGGTAATTGACGCCGTTGACGAGAATACCATTATTTTTAAATATAAGTCGAATATTCACACCTTGTATTATAATAACGGAATTATCGTTATAGAGCCCGATAATGCTATTAAGTTAAGATATTACGAGGATAAGCGCCCGTATATTTACTTTAACGAAAGCATTTGGACTATTTCAAGAAAATTCATCATTAACAGTACGGATATTTACGTTTATGAAAACAGTTATGCTTGTTATTCGTTAGACGTATTCGTGCTTGAAAATAAATTAACCAAAGAAAAGGTTACATATGCGTTAAAAACGCACCTTGCTTCAAAGATGGGCTCTGATACTGTTTACGAGCTAAGCTGGGGTGAGGGAAGCTTTGCAGAGGGCTTTAAAGGTCAAACGGGTGAAACCTCAACGTTCACGATGAACGGTTTAACCTATAATTTCACCTTAAGCAATCCTGAAACAGGTAAAATTTTAAAGGCAGAGGATGCGCAAAAGCTTTATGCCGGTATGACATTTAAGGGAACTATAAACGGCCAAAGTGCAACTCTATCTGCAGACCAATACCAATCGTTCACATTAAAAATCGGAACTACTCAAATTTTTAAAGCTTCATCGTTTGAAATCGGTTCAATGACCAACGGTGGTGTTGATTATGCAAATCAAGAGGTGTTCTTGTATTACGTTGACACGCGTGATGACGAGTTTTATTCTTATAAATTTAAGGTAGATCCCGTTAAAAAGACCTTTGAATATATAGCGCATGACAGTATGCTTGGTTATTACGAAGCAGATAACGCATACGTTATGTTCGACGGTTACGGTAGTGGCTTTATTAACTTTAACAGCGCAAGCTATGCAACCACTGATTTTAGTTATGAAAAGCTTGGCGGTATTGTTACTATCACCTATAAAAACACTATTTCAACCTTTGAAAACGGCAAGAGTGCTCAGTTTTCTGTTGATAAGTTCGGTAACGTTTTAACCGTTCACGCAGGACTTGGTCTTAGCGTTGGCGACAGATTCGTTAACAGGTATATTCAATCGGGTATTATCGTTAACGTAAATATTGAAACGATAGGTAAGGAAAGCAACACCGTTGCAAAAGCAGAGCTATTTAGAGCAGTTGAAATTATAACTAAGGACGGCGTTTTAGCTGATGATGAAAAGGCTTCTTATATTGATACTAAGAAGGTTTATTTCGGCGGTGCAGGCTTCTATCAGTTAACCGTAAGCGCAGAGTTTTACGGAGAAAAGGTAACTGCTTACTATGCTATTCAAGTTCTTAATAAAACAATTGAAGGACATCCCTTAGTTGGAACGTACGGTGCAGGTGTTATTTATCCGCAAAACACTTTAGTTATCGATGCGTACGGCAGGCTTACCGTTAATACCGGTGATGACTCTTTCGTTGGCGCTGTGAAAATAGCGGATGATAATACCTTTAGTGCAGTGCTTTACGGTAAAAAGGGAACGGCTTCAGTAAGCGGTGAGTTTATTGAAAACGGACTTGTTAAAATTAGAGCAACGGGTGCGTTGAGTTATATTGATTATTACACGACAGGAAATTCTTACGTGATAGGAAGAGAAACTACTATTTTAAGAATCTTCAACTTAAAAAATAAGGTTGTGTATATTCTTACTCAAGCAGAAACCTCGGCAAACGGCGAAATCGCTCAAGTAGAGGTACTAAGCGGTGCAAGCGCAACTAGCGTTGGTGCAATTCTAAAAATTACCACAGCTAAAACGGAAGTTTTCGTTAAGGTTAATGAAATTGGCAACGTAAAAACCGGTTTTGTTTTTGCAGACGGTCACCGCGGTGTGTTCACAGGTGAGGGCGAGCAGTTAGAATTAGACGGTTTTGGCCGTGCCGTTTACGGTGGTGCGGTTGGAACTTACGTTGTTAACGGAAGTAATAACGTTACCGTTTATATCAATAACCTTCCCGGTGTTTATAAGCTAAACGTTAAAAACGGCACTTACACCAAAGTAGAAGTCGCTTTTGACAGTAGCTTAGTAGAGGGTAGAACGTTCTCTGCAGATTTATATTTCTTCTGCGGTGAATATATGTACTTAGCAAACACAACCTTTGAGTTTTTAGCTGGCGGTAAAGTGTTAGTAACGTCAACCTCTTCAGAGCACGATAGCGGAAATGATCCTTGTGCAGTTGATAAATATGCTCCCGTATTCTGCTTAACAAGCGGAACTCAAGGCACGTTTAACGTAAGCGGAACTAGGGTTACCGTTTCCGTTAACGGATACACCTTTGTGTTTAATATCTCTAACGTCGTTGTGGTAAACGAGCTTGTTTGCGAAAACAACGGCGGATTAACCTCAGAGGATCACGGATATTTTACGGTTGGCGACTCTTTTATTTACGTAGTTGAAAACTAAGGTAAAAACAACGCGGGGATTTTAGTGCGAATAAAAAAGGCTAAAATCTCCACGAAAAATATATATTTTCATATATATGGTTGCAAAATTTCGGTTATTTGTTGTGTTCTAAGCGTATTATAATAGGTTTAGACGCGTAAAACAAACAAGTTGTTAAAAATTGCAACTAATTTATATGATTTTTATTAACAAGAAAAAAATTTTTTTAAAGGAAGGTAAAATTATGAAGCGAATCAAAATGTCGTTAGTGGTTATTACTATCATGATTCTTTCTTCACTTTTTGCTTGTTCACACCTACATGCTTTAGGCGATTGGTTCATCGAAGTTGATCCTACTGCCGAATCAGAAGGCTTATACGTTCAGGTTTGTGAAGGTTGTGGCGAAAGAATAGAGAAAGCAATACCCGCACTTAGCGATGACAGTGTTTGGACTTTAACTGAAACAGTTGAGCCCGATCATAAGAATCTTGGTAAGAAAGTTTACAGCAGTGTTTACGGTGAAGTAACTGTTGTGCTTGATTACGTTCCTCACGTTTACGGTGAATATACCTTAACCGTTAATCCCACTTTAACGGATGCAGGTAAGGCAACTCACGCTTGTGAATGTGATCACGTGGAGGAGGTAGAAGTTCCCGCTTTAACTGATAGCGTTTGGACTGTTACAACCACTCCTGCTACTCACTTTGAAGAAGGTGTAGACGTTTATACTTCAGTTTATGGAACAGTTTCTATTTCTATTGACGTTGTTCCCCACGTTTACGGCGCTTATACTTTAACTGTTAATCCCACTTTAACTGATGCAGGTAAAGCAACTCACGCTTGTGAATGCGGTCACGTTGAAGAAGTTGACGTTCCCGCTTTAACTGATAGTGCTTGGACTGTTACAACCACTCCTGCAACTCACTTTGAAGAAGGTGCAGACGTTTATACTTCAGTTTACGGCACGGTTTCTATTTCTATTGACGTTGTTCCCCACGTTTACGGCGCTTATACTTTAACTGTTAATCCCACTTTAGCGGATGCAGGTAAAGCAACTCACGCTTGTGAATGCGGTCACGTTGAAGAAGTTGACGTTCCCGCTTTAACAGATGGCATTTGGACGGTTGAACGCACGACTGCTCCTGCTTACGATAAGGATGGCGTTGATACTTATTCTTCTATTTACGGTGCTGTTGAAGTTGCTGTTGCAAGTTTAGTTGCTCCCTTTGATGGTAAGACCTATCACTCCATTAACTTTGATGCAAGCAACGACGATGCATGGAAAAACGGCGTTATTGCTTACGATAAGGTTTGGAGTAATGCAAACATCACTTTAGACGATTACGGCTGCGGTACCGGTACGGCATATCCCTTCCGTGGCGCATACAAGTTCCTTATCGTTGATGCTTTAACTGGCGAAATTCGTGTTGAAGCTTACGAACAATTAACTGAAGAAGTTTTCGTTCAAGATCCTGAATCTTGGGATCCTGAAGAAGGAACCTGGCAAACCGTTGGTGTTGTTGATGAAGACGGTAACCCCGTTTATAACTGGGAAACCCCCGCTAGCGTATATACCGCATGGATGGATATGGCAACCGGCTTAATTATCGCTCCCAGAAACAACGATTTCAGAGACGTTAACCTATATACCCATTTAGAAGCAGGTCTTATTGATGCAACCGCTATCGCTTCTGCTTGGGATGGCGCAATTGCTATTGAATATACCTTCGCAGGTGTAACTCATTCAATTTTAGTTTATGATGATAGAGCATACTTCGGCGTTTCTTTTGTTGATTTAAGCGGTAACGCAATTGCTGCTAACGAATGCTTTAGCGCTGCAAACCTTCACGTTTTAGCAAAGGACGGTTCATTAATCGTTGGTTTTGCTGCAAATGAAGAAGGCAAGCTTGTTATTTCAGACGGTGCAGAAGGTAACTTCGTAAACGGCGAAAGCACTCTTTACTTAAACGGTAACGGCGTTGCTAACTTAAACGGTAACGTTGGTACATACGTTATTAACGATTCAAATATCGGTGTTTACGTAAACGGCGAATATTTAGAAGTAACAGTTGACGGCGCAACCTTCACTTCAGTTAAGCCTATGGTAACCGTTGCCTTTGACGGTGGCGAATATGCAACCATTGACGCTGTTGAAGTTAACAAGAATATCGCAATCGAGCTTCCCGCTCCCACTCACGAACAATACACCTTCAAGGGTTGGATGTTAAACGGTGAAATCGTTGCTCAATCTTACGCACCTAGCTCAAGTGTAACTTTAGTTGCTTCTTGGAAGGCTAAAGTTGTTATCACCTTAGTTGGCTCATTAGAAGTTGATAACGTTTTATACCTTGGTGAAGGCGACGTTATTGGCGATTATTTGCCCGTATACGGCTTAAACGTTGAAATCGGTAAGGTATTCCGCGGTTGGTATTTAGATGCTGAATTCGGCACTGAACTTCCCGAAGACGCTGTTTTAACTGAAGAAGACGTTGCAGTTACCATTTACGCTAAATGGGATGAGCTACCTGCTTACTACGGCACTTACTACGGAACTGAACTTTACAACGCAGGTTACGGCAACTACGGCGGTAAGACTCTTACTATTGATGAAAACGGTAACATTAGCGGATTAAAGACCGGTACTGTTGTTGATTACGACCCCGAAACTCAAGTTGTAAATTGGAAAGAAACTAGCGGAACTCTTCGTAACTTCTTCTTTAACGCAGATTTAGGCGTTATTGCAGTTCCTTATAGCAGTTCTGGAACGGAAATTTCTAACGACTTCTATTTCTTATCAAGAAATAACCCCTCAAACGGCAAGGTTAACGCATATTACGGTGTTAAGGCTGCTAAAACCCCCGGTAACTCTTCAAGAGGTTGGTACGCTCACTTTGTAAATGCAGAAACCGATCTTGGAACAAGAGAAGTGTTCTTATATAACAACCGTATTTACTCTGACTTTACTGCTGTTAACGGCTTAGGTCAACCCGTAACCGCTGCAACCGTAAAGAATGAAAAGATCGTTGTTGTTAAGGATGCAAACGGTAACGTTATCGTTGCAGTTGCTTCAAAGGGTACAAGCTTTACAAATAATACTGATACCGTTGACTTAGACGCATACTTTGGTACTTATACGAATGGCGCAGAAACCGTTATTTTAGACGGTGTTGGCGGTATCGTTTACGGCGATAAGACCGGTACTTACGCTTTAGCTGCTACCGGCGATTACTTTGACGTTTACTTTGTAGATCCTGCTGAATATTACAAGCTAACATTAAACGGCACTTCATTTGAAATTGAAAAGCCAATGGTAGAGGTTGTTTTAGATGGCGGTGCATACGCAGATGATCAAACCCTTTCATTAAATATTAACGTTGCTTACACTCTTCCCGTTTACGAAGATGCAAATAACGTATTTAACGGTTGGTATTTAGATGCTGCTTGCACTCAACCCGCAGGCGATTCTATCGTTCCCACAACAGGAACAACTCTTTACGCTTTATGGAAGGTTAAAGCAGTTCTAACCGTTGTTTATAATAACGGCGATGAAAACGGCTCATTCATCTATTCAGTAGGTGACGTTGTTACCTTAGAAAAGCCCGTTAAAACAAAGATGGCTTTCGTTGGTTGGTTCACAACAGAAGAATTAACAGAAGGCAGCGAATGGGCAAACGGCACTGCAATTGAAGAAGACACAACCGTTTACGCTAAGTGGGAAGAAGCACCTGCATTCTATAACACTTATACCATTACTCGTTTCACCGATACTAATACAACAGGTAAGGGTAGTATTTACTGCTATAAGAGTTATTCTACAGGTCCTTATACCTTTACAATCGATCCAGACGGTAACGGTGTAGGTTCTAACTCACCCTTCAACGGCAACTTTACTGTAGAAAACTACAATAAAGAAACCGGTTACCTTGAAATTCACTTCAAATCAGACGTTTACTACGGTTACTTAGATAACGAAACCGGTATTATCGTTACTGAATATATCACGGATAGAAATCTTAACCAAGTATACTTCTTCAACCCCTTCACTACCGCAGAAGTAGTTTCTTCTCAAGTATCTCAGTCATACTGGAATGAGGGCTTCTCAAGAGCAATTCAATACACTCTTGAATCTACTACTTACTCTATCTTCGTTCACGATAACAACGTATATTACAACGTAACCTTCAAGAACGGCGAAGGTTCTGAAATAATTGCAGCAGATTGCTATACCTCAAACGCTGTTTACGTTTACGATGCAAACGGCGCGATTATCGCTAAATTTGCTCACGATGGAACCACTCTTCAAACTATGGACGGCTTTGAAGGTACTTACGCAACTGCTGACGGCGAAATCGTTGTTAACGGCGTTTCAACCATCACTATCGGTGGTGTAGACGGTACTTACACAAAGGCTGCTGAAGGCGCTTCATATACTCACGATGCATACGTTGGCGGATGTTACTATGAAGTAACCTTAACCGTTGACGGTTACACCGCAGTAGTTGTTAAGCCTATGGTAACCATCACTTATGAAACTGACGGTAAGGCAGTAATTGAAGCTTCAGTTACCAATAAGAATATTGCTTTCGTTCTTCCCACTCCTGAAAACGATGCGTTCGTATTCCGCGCTTGGTATTTTGATGCTGACTTTAATAACGCAGTTCCCGCAGATTTCATTCCTACTGAAGACGTTGTTGTTTACGCTAAGTGGGCAGAAAAGGTTGTTCTAACCGTAGTTTACGGCAACGGATTAGATAACGCAACCAGCAACTATGCAGTTGGTGATACCATTACTTTAGTTGTTCCCGGTGCAACTAACGGATTATTCTTTGAAGGTTGGTATGAAGATGCTAGTTTCACCGTTCCCTTTACTGCAACTACCATAAGCGCGTCAACAACCGTTTACTGTAATTGGACAAGTGAAGTTCCCTTCACTGTGACTCAATATAGTTCAACCTATGCAATGAAATATGATGCAGCAACCGGAACTTGGACCTCTTCAAACCAAGGTAAGGGTAGCACATCTTCTGGTTTAGTTATTACTGCAGATAGCGTTGATATCGAAATCACCTTTGATTGGGTTGTATCTTCAGAATCAGGATGGGATGCTGTATACGTTTATGCTAACGGTCAACAACTTGTAAATAAGAGTGCTGGTAGCGGTGAAAAGAGTGGTACCATTACCATTACTTTAAGAGCTGGTAACACCTTACAAGTTTACTATAATAAGGATGGCAGTGGTGATAAGGGTAGCGATACCGGAACCATTAGCAATCTAACCGTTGCAGGCGCTCCCGTTACGGATGCAGATATTGGCTAATATTCAAGCATAAATCCAAAACAAAACCAAAAAGCACTTGGAATTTCTCCAAGTGCTTTTTTTGCCATAGAAAAGCCTCCTATGAAAATTATATCATAAGAGGTTTTCTTTTTTTGGCTTTTTATTGTGTGAACTAAATAGGGTTCACTTCATAGTCGCGTGGTTCAGTAGAGGCTTACCGGTGAGTGGAAAAGAGCCTTCCTCAGTGGGGGAAGGGGACCACGTTAGTGGTGGATGAGGTGTTTGGGTAAAAAATATAAATAAAAATTAAAGCACTAATTATACAACTCCTCATCCGTCACTCGAAAACTCGTGACACCTTCTCCCGCAGGAGAAGGCAAAAGTGAAATCCGTTGACGGGTAGCAGGTAATAAGTGCATAGCTGGCAGGTCAAATAAAAAGCGCGTTTGTGCTAGCC
>JAZSMG010000232.1:0-3086 GCA_045535775.1 Christensenellaceae bacterium
TGGCTACGATCCGACTTCACTGTTAAGCAATTTAGTTATGACGAATACCTATCTTCATTAAAAACATCACTACCAAACAATATTTAATAACTGTTATAAAAGAAAAATGAGTTCGAAAAAACGAACTCATTTTTTGTTGTGATTTTTATTTTATGCAAAACATAAAAATATTAAAAATTACTTATTTTATGCGGTTTTTAAAAGAAAATTATGTTATTTTCTTACAACCTTATTTCTATCTTCTTCAACTAGTTTTGCAACAAATTCATCAATGGTTAAAGAATATCCTTCCCCGCTTCTTTCTCTTACAGAAACACTGTTTCCATCCTCAACTTCCTTATCGCCAAGAATAAGCATATAAGGAATTTTTTCAAGTTGAGCATCCCTAATCTTTCTGCCAATCTTTTCAGAGCGGAAGTCACATTCAACTCTTAAACCAGCCATCTGCAATTTTTCTGCAACCTGTTTGGTATATTCTAAACTTCTATCAGTAACACTTAATAGCTTAACCTGAACGGGTGAAAGCCATAGAGGGAATGCCCCTGCATACTTTTCAATAAGCATAGCAATCGTTCTTTCATAGCAACCAATTGAGCTTCTATGAATAACGAATGGAGTTTTCTTTTCGCCGTCTTGATCAATATAAGTCATACCAAAGGACTCACCTGCCGCAAAGTCAAGCTGTAAGGTCATAATTGTATCTTCTTTACCGAAAACGTTCTTTGCTTGAATATCTAGCTTAGGGCCGTAGAATGCCGCTTCGTCATCAGCCTCGGTGTAATCAACACCTAAACGGTTCAGGATTTCGCGCATTAGATTTTGAGCGTTTTCCCAAGCTTCATCGTTATCTATATACTTTTCTTTGTTATCCCCTCTCTTAGAGAAGCGGTAAGTTACGTCATCTTCCATACCAAGAGCCTTTAAGCAGTATAAGCAAATTTCAAGGCATCTTTTGAATTCTGATTCTATTTGTTCAGGGGTACAGATAATGTGTCCGTCTGCTAAGGTAAACTGTCTTACGCGGATTAAGCCGTGCATTTCACCACTAGCTTCATTTCTGAATAAAGTTGCAGTTTCAGCATACCTAACAGGTAAATCTCTGTAACTCTTTAAGCCATTTTTGTATATTTGATATTGGAAAGGACAAGTCATCGGCCTTAATGCACAAACCTCTTCATCCGTATCCTCATCACCCAAAACAAACATTTTATCCTTATAGTGATACCAGTGACCTGAAATTTTATATAAATCGCTCTTTGCCATATAAGGGGTTTTAGTTAGCATGAAACCACGCTTTTCTTCCTCATCTTCTACAAAGCGGGTTAGAATTTGCATAAGTTTTGCGCCCTTAGGCATGATAATGGGAAGACCTTGACCAACAGTTTCTTCAGTCATAAAGTAACCAAGTTCCCTACCGAGCTTATTATGGTCACGTTTTTTAGCTTCCTCTAATGCTAAAAGATGCTCTTCAAGTTCACTCTTTTTTGCAAAAGCAGTTCCGTAAATACGCGTAAGCATCTTATTCTTTTCGTTACCGCGCCAATACGCACCGGTAAGCGAGGTAAGCTTAAACGCTTTAATTTTGCCCGTAGAAGGCAAATGAGGACCTCTACAAAGGTCGGTAAATGCACCTTGTTTATAGAAAGAAATGGTTTCGCCTTCAGGTAGATCATTAATAAGCTCTACTTTGTAGCTTTCCTTAAATCCCTTCATAAGTTTTAAAGCATCCTTTCTTGAAAGCTCAAAGCGCTCAATGGGTAAATCACCTTTAATTATCTTCTTCATTTCCTCTTCGATTTTTGCTAAATCATCTTGAGAAATTGGGGTTTTAAAGTCAAAATCGTAATAAAATCCGTTTTCAATGGTAGGTCCAATAGCTAGCTGACAAGTGGGAAAAATTGATTTAACAGCTTGTGCTAATACGTGTGAACAGGTATGACGGTAAACGTCTAACCCATCAGGGTCATCTAAGGTAACGATTTCAACAGTTTCGCCCCCTTCTAAAAGATCGCTTAAGTCAACCAATTTCCCGTTAACTCTACCGCAAACTGCATTACGGTACAACCCTTGGCTAATAGTTTTTGCAACTAAACCAACGCTAACTCCGCCCTCTTCGCTAACAACTTCAAGAATACTACCATCTTTAAGTTTTACTTCCATAAATTATTTCCTCCAATTGGTAAAAAGCAATAAAAAAACGCCCCTATGCAAAGCATAAGGACGATAAATATACCGCGGTTCCACCTTATTTGCTGATAAACAGCCACTTGATTATTATTTGGGATAATTACCCTCAGTTTTTACGGGTGGTTTCACGGTTTGGTAATTACAACGGGTTCTCAGCTAATCCCGATCTCTGTATGCATCCGCCAAGGCTACTTGTCCCAACTGAATTTAATTAAGTTAATTATAATCTTTATGTTAATATTTGTCAAAGGATTTCACCACTATTAAACAAAATTTTATCACCAAAATAATCTTTAAGATATTTAATTTCTATTTCATCACTAGGCAAGGCAAACACTTCTACTTCGTTTACACCTGCTAAAAGGAGCTCTTTAAATACAAGCAAATTCTTCCCCGGTGTTAATGTGGCGCGCCTAAGTCTATTACCCAACCTATCGTACACTTTTTCACCGTCTACCCTTACCTTTCTTACCGTTTTTTCATTTATCAAATACAAAACGAAGTCTTTTAGTTCTTTTTCTGTAAAAAAATCAGGAATAAAAGAACAAATTTCATACCATTTTCTTTTTAGACTATCTAGCCTAAAATTAAAAAAACCGTCAATAGCAAGCTCGTTAAAATATTTGAATTTAGATAAAATATACCGTTTATCCTCATATAAATCCGCAGAAATTAGCGCAGTAAGTAAAATTTCCTTACTAAAAGTGTTTAAACCACCAATTTTTAGCCGTTCTTGAAAATAGAGATATTTGTACTGAATTGCAATAATATCTGCAACTTTATCTGCAATATCCTTAATTGCCAACCTGATTATTTTTTCATCTACGTTAAATTTTATACAAAACCTATGCCGGTCACTTACAATTTCATCCTTTGAATCCTTAAAAATGAGTTGCGAA
>JAZSMG010000156.1:0-1782 GCA_045535775.1 Christensenellaceae bacterium
CTGCATTTGGTGAAGACGACAGCGAGGTTGGTCGCAGATACGATTTACCCTTCCTTCAAATGGTAGACGCATCCGGTAAATTTGTTCCCGAAGCAAAGGATTACGTAGGTATTTTCTGTAAGGAAGCAGATAAGCAGATAATTGCAGATTTAAAAGAAAAGAATATTCTTTTCAAAGAGTTACTTTACGAGCACAGCTATCCTCACTGTTGGCGTTGTAACACACCTTTATTATACTACGCAAGAAGCAGTTGGTTTGTAAAAACCACCGCTGTAAAAGAGCAGTTATTAAAGGCAAACGCATCAGTTAACTGGATGCCTGCCACCATTGGTACCGGCAGAATGGGTAACTTCTTAGAAAACGTAATTGATTGGGGCGTATCCCGTGAAAGATATTGGGGTACACCTCTTCCCGTATGGGTATGTAAGGATTGCGGAAAGGTTCACGTAATCGGCTCACGCAAAGAGCTTGCTGAATTAAGCGGTCAAGAAAACGTAGAGCTTCACCGTCCTTATATAGACGAAGTTACCTTCAAGTGTGATAAGTGCGGTGGCGAAATGCACAGAGTGCCTGACGTTATCGACTGTTGGTTTGATTCAGGTTCAATGCCTTTTGCACAGCTTCACTATCCGTTTGAAAATAAAGAGCTGTTTGAAAAGCGTTTCCCTGCGGATTTCATAAGTGAAGCGGTAGACCAAACCCGCGGATGGTTCTACGTATTGCTTGCAATTTCCGTTCTTTTATTCGATAAAGCGCCCTTTAAGAACTGTATAGTTTTAGGCCACGTAAACGATAAGAATGGTTTAAAGATGAGTAAGCATATCGGTAACGTAGTAGATCCTTGGACGGTTTTAGATAAACAGGGGGCAGATGCAGTAAGATGGTATTTCTATACTTCTTCAGCTCCTTGGCTTCCCTCAAGATTCTATGCAGAAGCAGTGAGCGAAGGTCAGCGTAAGTTCATGGGTACTCTTTGGAACACCTACGCATTCTTCGTTTTATACGCAGAAATAGATAAATTTAATCCCGCTGAGCATGATATTAAAAAGTGTAAGCTCAGTTTAATGGATAAATGGGCGTTATCTAAGCTTAACACATTAGTAAAGGAAGTAGACGAAGGCCTTAAGCAGTATAAGATATTTGAAACCGCACGTATGATTGAATCTTACGTAGATGAACTTTCAAACTGGTACGTTCGTCGCGGTAGAGAAAGATATTGGGGTAGCGAAATGAGTGAGGATAAAGAGGCGGCTTATACCACTCTTTGGACTATTTTAGTTACTCTATCAAAGATTCTTGCACCTTATACCCCCTTTATTTCTGAAAGCATTTATCAAAACTTAGTACCTTCATTCTTTGCAGAAGCTCCCAAGTCAGTTCATCTTGCAACCTTCCCCGAATATGATGAAAGCATGATTGATAAGGATTTAGAAGAGGGCATGGAAGACGTATTAAATATCGTTTTACTTGGTAGAAGCGCAAGAAACTCTTCTAACATCAAAAACCGTCAACCCCTTGCTAAGTTATATATTGCAACAGATAAGGCCGTTAAATTAACCGAAGGCTTATACGCTATTGCAAGAGACGAGCTTAACGTTAAGGAGTTTGAGCTTTTACAGGACGCTTCAAGATTTGTTAACTACAAGATTAAACCTCAACTAAAAACCCTTGGTCCTAAGTACGGTAAAAAGCTTGGCGCAATTAGAGTATTCTTAGATACCTGTAACGCAAGTGAGGTTGTAAGCACCGTTAAAGCCGGTAATCCTTACGTAACCGTAATAG
>JAZSMG010000229.1:0-1607 GCA_045535775.1 Christensenellaceae bacterium
ATGCATTCCCGAAACCAATAAAGAGCTTTCTAAGTTCGCTCCCAAGATTATTAGCTTCAACATTGATCCCGAAAAGATTAAAGACGTTATCGGTAGCGGTGGTAAGACCATCAATAAGATTATTGCTGAAACCGGCGTTAAGATTGATATTGATGATAACGGTAAGGTTTGTATTGCTACCTACGGCGAAAACGTAGAACAGGCTAACCGCGCTAAATCTATCATTGAAGCAATCACTTACGATCCCAACGTTGGCGATATGTTTATCTCTGAAGTTGTAAGAATTCTTCCCAAGGTTGGCGCATTCGTTGAGCTTACCCCCGGAAAAGACGGAATGATTCACATCTCTAAGATGAGCGAAAAGAGAATTAACACCGTTGAAGAAGTTTTAAATATTGGCGATAAGGTTAAAGTTGAAATTATTAAGATCAGCGAAAAGGGTATCGACCTTAAGCTTTTAGAAAAGCTTAACTAATTAAAAAAGTAAAACAAAAACGGCACTTAACGGTGCCGTTTTTTTATGCTCTAAATAGCAGTTAATCGCGCTATAGAGCCACTTTTTTAAAATTTTGTAGATATTAATGGTATAGATATAAAGCCGTATGTCTTTTGCATAAGCATTATTAGATGGGTATTAAGTTTAAAGAGGTAAATTAAAAGGTAATAAAGGTGGTGCTTATAAGCTAGCTAAAAAGATTTTAACGTATTGTATAATTTTACTTTAAAGTATAAAAAAACGGCATGCCACCCAAAAGGGGTAAAGCAAGCCGTAAGCTTTTTATTTGATTAGTTATTAACTTCTTTAACAAAAACGAAAGCGTTGTAAGATTCTTCGCGCTTTTTAAATTTGCTAAGTTTTCTGGTGATTAGAACGGGAGAAGTAGAGTGGAATTCCCAACCGTCAACACATTCGTGCTTAATGATATCAAAATATTTAGTGATAGCATCTTCAACGGTGTCTTTCTTTCTGATAACAACCGATTTAGCGCAAGGCACAACCTTATAAATTTTCATAAAAACCCTCCTAAAGGTGCAAAAGCAAAATAATATATTAACGTAGACTATTGTAACACGGATTTACAAATTTTTCAAGCAAAAAAGCAAAATTCTTTCAAAAATTTGTATATTTTTTTAAAAACTCTTTACAAAACACCTTTTTTAATCAAAAAAACAGGCAAAAAGAGCTTATTTTAATAATATTCGCACCCAAAAATTTTAGTGCAGGCATTAAAATAATATTACAATCATTAGGTTTAAGAAACAATGAAGCTTTTTAGCTAATAATGATGTTATATATTTTCACTATATAAGTGATTACATACAACCTTTCGTTGATTACATACAAAACCTGCGGTTTTGATAAAAAAAGAACAGTATCCAACTGTTCTTTTTTTGGCACACCCAGAAATATCAAAATCGAAACATTAATTTTTGAGATTTATATTATTAAGTATAATAATATATTGCTTGATTTTTTGGTATCTGCTTTAAAATTTTTGTATTTTTCAAATGCGATTTTTTATAATTTTATTAAATAATTTTGCTTTAATTTTCATGTGCATTTGCAATAGTAATAAATATATGTTATAATTGTAATATGAAAGAAT
>JAZSMG010000264.1:0-1919 GCA_045535775.1 Christensenellaceae bacterium
CCTTGTGGCTAAAAGTGATATGCAAAACAAGTTTTGCGTTAGATTGCGACTTGAAGTCACAGTTATATTAAATAAATCCATAACTCGCCGTAAGGCGAATATAACTGCGTAGCAATATCACTTGTCGTTAGACAAATATCATAAATCCGTTCACGGATTTATTTAGTTGCCGAATCCCTTGCAGGGACTCGGCTTCTTTGCCGTTCCTTTTTTATTTGCGTTTATTATTAAATGAAGTTGCCATATATTTATCTGCCTGCTTTTTTAACTAATTTTGCAATAGTTAAGGAAGTGCTTTTTTTAAGCTGGTTTTCTTTTAAACGCCAAGTCCAATTCCATTCGCCCATAGTCCCGGGGTTGTTTATTCTTGCTTCCCCACCCAAAAGAAGTAAGTCCTGCAAGGGGATTATTGCAAATTTTGCCTTACTGCGATAAGCAAGCTCCGTAAGCGCTTTGGTTACTTGAAGCTTGCAGTTTCGGGTTAAAGTAATTCCAAATTTTTCAAGCTCACCTTTTACGTCCTTAAAAAATAGCTCTCTTGCTTCTCGCGATAATCCTTCTACGTATTCCACGAAGGTTGCGTTATCGTGAGTACCCGTGTAAACCACGCAATTTTCACTATAATTAGAGGGCTTGTAAGGATGATTTGGATTACCGTCAAAGGCAAATTGCAATATTTTCATACCGGGATAACCGGTGTTTGCCATAAGGCGGTAAACGCCGTCGTCTAAAATACCTAAATCCTCTGCAACTATATTCCAATTAAGCTTATCCTCAAACAAAGCCTCCTTAGGCCCGTCGCACCACTTACCAACTCTAGCGTCGGTCATTCCTGCGGGGATTGCGTAAAAGCGGTCAAACCCTCTAAAGTGGTCAATACGCACGTAATCGTACATAGAAAGTGCTTTTTTAAGCCTATTCGTCCACCACTTATATCCATCCTTTTTCATTACTTCCCAGTTGTATAAGGGATTACCCCATAACTGCCCGGTTTCACTGAAATAATCGGGTGGGACGCCTGCAACCTCTTTTAATCTGCCGTTTTCGTCAAGCATAAATAATTCGGGATTAGCCCAAACCTCAACGCTATCTTCAGAAACGTAAAGGGGCATATCGCCCATTATTAAAACACCGCGTTCGTTGGCATATTTTTTAATTTCCTTCCACTGATTAAAGAAAAGATACTGTGTGAACTGCCAAAAAAGTATTTCATCAGCGTTATCTTCTTTAAAGCCTTTTAACGCTTCTTCATTACGCAAGCGCAAGCCTTCTTCCCAAGAAGAAAACGGAAGCCAACCGTTATTTTCTTTTATTGCCATAAAAAGAGCAAATTCGCCGTATTCCCCTTTATTTACAAAGGCTAAAAATTCTTCATTTTGCTTGTTAAAGCGCTTATAGGCCAACTTTAGTAATGGAATTCGCTTGTTAAAAAGCAATTCAAAATCCACCCTTTCGCCATTTTCGCAAGAGTATTCTTCTGCTTCTTCTTGGCTAATTAGATTATCATCTACAAGCTGTTGAACGTCTATTAAATAAGGGCTTCCTGCCGTAGCGCAGGTAGAAGCGTAAGGGGAATTACCGTAACCTGTTGGAACTAACGGTAATACCTGCCAAAGATTTTGGCGTGAATTTACCAAAAAGTCTATAAATTCTTTAGCTTCCTTACCCAAAGTACCAACGCCGTATTTAGATGGTAGCGCGGTAACGGGTAATAACACGCCTAAATAACGTTCACTCATAAAAACTCCTTCGCTCTATCCGCTTGCTCACAATATTGAAGATTTAGTAAGCTGTTAACGATTTTTCACACGAGTAAAATTATATCACAAATCTATCGTATAGTCAATAGCAAAAAACCAAAAACGACTGCTTTTTACAACAAAAAAAGCTTGACGGTAAGTCATGCTCTTTTTTATGTT
>JAZSMG010000128.1:0-12687 GCA_045535775.1 Christensenellaceae bacterium
TGAAATAGGAGGAATTTATGAAAAAAACCTTACTTTTAAAAATTTTAAGCGCAATATGTATGACTTGCATGGCATTTTCATGCGTGTCTGCGTTAACCAGCGCAAGCTTTGCAAGTGCCGCTTCCAATCCAGAGCCTACCCTTGCATTAGGCTATAAGAACGGCAAGCTTGTTACTGCACAAAAGAACTTTACCGCAACCGCTCACGGCTCAGGTATCATTAGCACGGACCTTATGGAAAATGCGTTCAACATTGCAGACCAAGAATCTTATATTGCCATCACCGCGGATGGCTCAACAAAGTTCATTTCCGGCAATAACGGTCTTACCATTGCATTCAGAATGGCAACCACAACGGACGTCTATTACAAGGATGAAGGCGCGGTTCGCCCCAACGCAACTGACGATTTCGAACAATTTTTTGCAGTTCAAGGCGAAAATGGCGATACCGCATATATTTGCGCCGGCGGAATTTATTACCGCGATGCAAGCGGAACAACCACTTACGCTCAACCCGGCGGAAACTACAGGGTATATATTACAACCGCGGCAAAGGACGTAGTTTTCACTATCGACTCACCTGATAGCGATACACCCATTACTTCATATTTAGATGCATCAAGAAAGCAACGTTATCAATCAACAAACGCAAAGATTGAAGTAACTAAAAAGGTTGTAAACCTATTCCTTTCTGTTTTAAGTAAAGAAGGTGCTACTCTTTACGTAAGAAAGCCCCACCCCGAAAAAACGAACAGAAACTCTTCAACATTGCTTATTTCCAACGTAAACGTTTACGACGGAATTTTAACGACCGCGCAAATGAGCGATATGTTTAAGCCCTTTGAAGATGAAAATGAAAACGGCGGAAATGAGGGGTCAGAGCCCACCGAGCTTAAAGCTTCATTAAGATATAATAACGGAAGCTTTACCGCAAGCGAAGGTTACACTACTTCATTCTCTGGCAGCGGAATAGTTGCTTCAAGCGTTATTAAAAACGGCTTCAACTTCTCTGACGTTAGCAGCTATACAACCATAAAGGCGGATGCAAGCACAAGATTTATTTCAGGTGTGGACGGTGTTACCTTCACCTTCAAGCAGGCTTCAACCACAAACGACTACTTCGAAGATGATGATGGCAATTCAATCAGACCTAACGGAACTGATATTTACGAACAAATCTTATCATTTGAAGATGCTAACGGCAACACGGCTCATATCTGCGCAGGCGGTTTATATTACGTGCCCGCAGGCGGTTCAAACAGCTATGCTCAACCCAACGGATTAAAGGGCTATAAGAAAATGCTAACAACGGAAGCAAAGCATATTGCCGTAACCGTTTCTGCTGATGCAACCACTATTTTAGTTTACATCAACGGCGAGCTAACCCAACAATATACACCTGATAATAATGGTGCTGCAAAAATTGCAAACGTTGCTAATTGTATTCTTGCAAGCTTAAGCACAAACGGCGCTTCATTACACGTTAGAAAGCCCCACGTAAAAAGTGCTCAAGCAAAACGTAACACAACCACTTTAATCGTTGCTGACCTTGATATTTACAACGGCGTTTTAACAGAAAATGCTATTAAAGAGCTTATTAAGTCTGAAAGCACGGTTACTCCCCCCGTTAAAGTTCAAACCGTTGCAAGCGATAAGGTAACCGTTCAAGCAATGGGCCAAGGCTTTGTTGCCGCGGGCGACAGCGAGCACCCCAATGCATACCACTTAAACGATATTTCAACCTATATTGAAATCGCACCCAGCGCAGACGTTGCTTTATCACCCAACGGAAAGGCTTTATCATTCCACTTCTGGCATAAAACAACCACCAACTCTTACTATCAAAATGATGGCGCAACCCGCCCCAACACAACCGACGACTACGAGCAATTATTCTGCGTTGAAGGCGAAAACGGCGTTGCAGCATATATCTGCACGGGCGGTATTTACTTTGATGACGGCGTTGGAACTGACTGGGAATACGCAGGCGCAAAGGGCACTATAAAAGCTCTTATGAACACCAACTGGAAATACGTTTCTATTGTTGTTGATAGTGAAAATCTTGCAATTTACACTTACGTAAACGGCGAATTAGCTCAATATTACGATCAAACCCACAATAAGAAAGAGATCGTTGCAAAGGTTGTTAACCTATTTGCTTCAGCATCTCAAACCAAGAGCTCTAAGCTATACTTCAGAAAGCCCTTCCACTTAAGAACAACAAGAAACTCTGCAACCAACATTATTGAAGGCTTAACCATTGCTGAAGGATGCTTAACCGCTGAGCAAGCATTAAGCTTCTATGATAAGGCAGTTGGTAATTCAAGAATCAAACTTATTGCAAACGTTGATATTGAAACCGCAACCTTACTTGGTAAGATTGGCGACGTTATTAACGTTACCGAAGCAAGCATTGAAGGCTTTACCTTTGAAGGATTATTCCTTGATGAAAACCACACCACCGCATTACCTGCAGGCGCAGTTTTCAGCGAAAACATTACCACCCTTTATGCAAAATATTCACCCATTGCTTATAGCATTACTTACAACCTAAACGGCGCAACACAAAACGCATCTAACCCTGCAAGCTACACGGTTCTTAATAACGGCGTTACTATTTTACCCGTTGAAAAGGCTGGCTACACGTTTGCCGGTTGGTATAGAACAGAAGATTTCAGAAACGAATTCAGCTATATTGTTCCCGGATTAGTTGGTGATATTGAGCTTTACGCAAAATTCACTGCTAACGTTTACAGCGTAACCTACGTTTTAAACGGTGGATTATTGATGGG
Organism: Christensenellaceae bacterium; assembly: GCA_045535775.1. Lineage (GTDB taxonomy): Bacteria > Bacillota > Clostridia > Christensenellales > Borkfalkiaceae > HGM11416. Next base: position 2,792 of record JAZSMG010000128.1, read on the forward strand.
CGCAGTTAAGGAAAATTACACCGTTGAAGATTCTGCTATTGCATTAGTTAACGCTTGGAAGCCCGATTATAACTTCGAAGGCTGGTATTCAGATGCGGAATTAACAAACAAGGTTGAAAGCATTGATACCTCAACTGCAAAGGATTTAACACTTTACGCTAAATACAGCCCCGTTGTTTACACCGTAACCTACATTGCAGAGGGCGCAACTCACGAAAACACCGTTACCTCTTACACCGTTGAAGATTCTTCTATTGCATTACTTGATGCAGTTAAAGCAAATTACACCTTTGCCGGTTGGTATTCAGATGCAGAATTCACCGCAAAGGTTGAAGCTATTAACGCTGCACTTGCAACAGATTTAACTCTTTACGCAAAATTCACTGCTAACGCATTCACCGTAACTTACGTTGCAGAAGGCGCAACTCACGAAAACGCTACTTCTTACACCGTTGAAGATTCTGCCATTGCATTACTTGATGCAGTTAAAGCAAATTACAACTTTGACGGCTGGTATTCAGATGCAGAATTCACCGCAAAGGTTGAAGCTATTGATACCACCGCTGTAGCTGATTTAACTCTATACGCTAAATTCAGCCCCATAGCTTACACCGTAACCTATATTGCAGAAGGCGCAACCCACGAAAACGCTACCTCTTACACCGTTGAGGACGAAGGCTTTGCACTACTTGATGCAACGAAAGAGGGTTACACCTTTGACGGCTGGTATTTAGATGCAGAATTCACAACTAAGGTTGAAGCTATTGACACCGCATCAGCAACCGATTTAACTCTATATGCAAAATTCACTGAAACTGAAGATATAGAATTATTATTCGCTTGCCACTCAAGCATGGCTTTAAGTTCTTCACTCTTTGCCGTTGCTATCAGTGCAATTGCATTCCTAATCAAAAAAAGAGGTGAAAGATAATGAAAAAATTTCTTATAGCACTACTTAGCATAGTTTTAATAGGAAGCGCGGCATCAACAGTTATTGCTCAAGAAAATCTTTTAAGCGATAACACACCTGCAAGCAACCAAATCGAATATGATTTTTACAGCTCAGGCGCAACCACAATGTCACTTGATAACGGCAACATTATCGGCACAAGCGTTGGTGAGCAAAAGGCAATCGTTAAAAACTTCAATTCAAGAGTATTTGACATTAGCTTCACCCTTACCCCCTCTAACGGCTTAATCAACGGCGGACTTTATTTCTTTGCAGATACCCCCGTTGATACCGCAGACGGCATTAACGCGCTAAACGTAAACATTGATAAAAACGCAAACGATAATTTTTACAAGGTTTATATTTACGATTTCAAGCACGGCTATCAAGGCGCTGTTGCAAACACTATCGCGCTAACCTTCAACGGCAAGGTTGACGTTAGAGTTGTTGTTGATGAAGAGGATATCAACGTATATCTTGATGGTTCAAACATTCCTTCACTTAACAAAAAGGTTAAAGCAACCACTCACACCGGCGATCAAATTGGCTTCAGAAGCCAATATGCAGACCAAACGTTTTCTAACATTTCAATTTCTGAAACGGCTGTTATGCCCGAATGCGAAACCGTTAAGGTGCTTATGGTTGGTAACTCTTACGCTCAAGACACCATGACCTACGCTCACGAAATCGCAAGAGCACAAGGCATCAATATGGTTTGTGGCGTTATCTATTACGGTGGCTGCACGGTTGAACAACACGCTAACTTCATTGCTCAAAACAAGGCTGTTTACACTTACTTCAAAAACGGCGGAACAGATAGAGCTTCAGTTGATTTTTACGATATTTTAAACGATGAGGATTGGGACATTATCACAATTCAAACCGGTCAAGGTAAGCAAGGCGTTAAGGAAAGCTTTTACCCCTATTTACCCAAACTTATCGCTTTAATTGAAAACCGTTTACCTGAGGTTGAGGTTGGTTTATTCCAGTCATGGGCAGTTCCTTCCTGCTATGAAGGCACAGGCAACAGCAGACTTTCAGCTTATGATGATAACAGCGAAAAGATGTATCAAGCAATCGTTAAGACCTTTAGCGAATTAAAGAGCGAAAACGGCGTTAGCTTCGTTGTTCCCTCTGCTGAAGCATTACACTCTATCAACAACACTTCAGTTTGTGATAATAGTGTTGCAGCAACCAGCTTCTTCAGAGATTCAACCGCACACGTAAACGAAAAAGGCAGATATATGATGGGCTTAACCATCTTCAAATCAGTAACAGGCTTAAGCGTTAACGGCAACTCTTACACCCCCGTTGGTTATACTTACGGTGACGTTGCAGCTCCCACTGCATCAGAAAGAGCAATCATTCAAACATACGTTGAAAAGGTTTTTGAAACTGATTATCCATCCGTTGATTTTGTTCCCGCTGAAGAAATCACCTTAAGCGGTTTACGCGTTGAAAATGCAAAGACTGAATATACTGCAGGTGAATACTTTGATTTCATCAATATCAAGGTTTACGCAGTTTATAGCGATGGCAGTGAACAATTAACAGGTTATTTCAACATTGATTTAATGAGAAGATTAACCGTTAGCGATACTCAAATCGTTATCACCTATCAAGATCAATCACTAACCTTACCCATTACCGTAAGATAAATACGATTGAAAACTAAATAAACAAAAAGGATTTAGATGAATTTCTAAATCCTTTTTTTTGCGCAAAAAAAGAGCGGTTTTAGCCACTCTTTTGCTGTTTTTATTAAATATATGCTTTCAGTTAATGTGAATTATTTAAGGTTTTTTGCCGTTTAAAAACAATCTTAAATTTGTTAATCCCCCTTATTTCCACACTTTTAAAAGCTATTACTGCTTTTTCATTTGGCGAAGGAAAAGCAATACTGCTGTGGTAAATAATACAACTAAATAGCCTAATACCCATATTAAATGGGGTAAAATATCCCCAAAGTTGCCAAAAATAGCAGCGCGTTCCATTTCTACTGCGTGAACGAAGGGTAAAAGGTAAGCTATTTTTTTAAACACTCCGCCAACAAGCTCAAGATCAAACCAGATGCCGGAAAGCCAAGCAGCAAGATTAGTTAAAAGCGCCCCGCAAATACCGCCAACCTGCTTATCGTTAAGCACGCTACCAAATAGCAATCCCAGCGCGATAAAGAGCATAGAAACGGGAATTATAAGAGCTATTGCAAGCAAAATATTAACGGTTAGCTTTAGCCCCAACGCAAGCGCAACGGTATAACAAATTACACTTTGCGCTATTGCAATAGGAATTATTGGTAAGGTGTAGCCAAGTATAAAATTAACGGAGCTAAGCGGAGTTGTATAAAGTCTTTGAAGCAGAGCACTACCCCTATCCTTAGAAATAATAGTTGCCGAAAATAAGCTCATAAAAGAAAGGCCGAACACCGTTATCCCTGGAGCTAATGAATCAATTTCAAATAAGCTTACGGGAATACTTGCCTGTATTGCGCTTAATAAAAGTATTAAAACCAAGGGGAAGCCTAAGCCGAAAAATAGGTTTAAAGGATCACGAATAATTTCCTTTGCAGTTCTTCCTGCAAGAGCTAAGGTTTTCATTTTGCCACCCCCTTTACTATGCGAACGAAGGCTTGCTCAAAACTGTTAGTACCCGATATTTTTTTAATTTCTTCAGCGGTACTGCATAATAAAAGCTTGCCTTCCTTCATAATTGCAATACGGTCTGAAAGCGCTTCCGCTTCTTCCATATAATGTGTGGTTAAAATTACGGTAACCTTGCCCTTTAACGCGCGAATTATATCCCAAAGCTCGCTTCTTGCAATAACGTCTAACCCCAAGGTGGGCTCGTCTAAAAAGAGTATTTGTGGCTCGCTTATAAGCGCCATTGCTATACTTAGCCGTCTTTGCCAACCACCCGAAAGCTTACCAGCTTTTCTATTTAAAACACTTTCTAGGTTCAATAGCCTAGTTAAACGCTTTATTTGTTCCTCTTTTTTGAATTTTTCAATGCCGTACGCACCGCAAATAAGCTCTAAATTTTCTTTAGCGGTTAGCATGGGCGCAACGGCAGTTTCTTGTGGGGAAAGGGCTATTACCTGCTTAACTGCGCTCTTTTGAGTTCTTATGCTGTTACCAAGCAAAAAGGCGTCCCCACCGCTTGGCTCTGTTAAACAGCAAAGCATTTTAATAGTGGTCGTTTTCCCCGCGCCGTTAACACCTAAAAGAGAAAAAAGTTCCCCCTTTTTTACCGTTAACGAAAGGTTATCTACCGCAACCACGTCTTTATAATTTTTGGTTAAATTTTCTATTTTTATTGCATCCATATTCTAATTCCCTTTAAGGTGCTTTACGCGCAAGCCTTGGTATACGTCTGTTAAAATATTGCTAATAAGCTCCCATTCTAAATTTAAAAAAGAGGTTGCAAGCATAGTTGCTATACCGTGAACGCACGTCCAAACTTCTAAGTGCATACGCTCTGCCGTTTGTTTACTTACGCAATTAGCTTGCATAATCATTTGAACGGACTCGCTAAAATCCTGCGTTTCTATTAATGGCTCGCCACTTCTATCACGCATAAAAAGCATTTTAAACAGCTCTTTTTCTTGCTTTGCAAAGCGAATATACGCCATACCAAACGCCTTATATTTGGGGTATTCCTGTTTTTCGCTTTCCGCCTTTAAAAAGCTTAAATAGAGGCCGTGAGCGTAAGCAAGCACCCCACCTTGAAGCTCTTCCATGCTGGCAAAATTAGAAAATATGGGTTGAGTTGAGCAGTTAAGCGCCCCTGCAATTGCTCTTGCGTTAATAGCCTCTTCCCCGCCCTTTCTAACAAGCTCTATTGCGGTTTGTAATATATCTTCTTTACTGATTTTTATCTTCGGTGGCATAGCTATCTCCTAAAATATTTAATCAATTATTTCGCCTTATACCTACTTTAAAGCAAAATATATCTTTTGTTATATAACACTTGTTATTTTATCACAAAAAGCAATCGCAGTCAAGCGTTTTATAAAATTTTATGCAAAAAAACAAAAATAAAAACCAAGAATTAAATCTTGGCTTTTGTATTTTAAATTAAGTTATTTGTTATAAATTAGCGTTTCGGGGTGGGAAAAGTTTAACGTGAGCTGTTTTTGGGGGTTGAGTAGTAAATTTAAAACACCGGGTTCCTTAGTTCCCATACGGGTATCCATTACAAGCTTTCTGTACGGCTTAAAACCGCATTTTTCTTGCACGCGCTTGGATTGCGCGTTAAAATCGTAATAACCGCATATTAAAAAATCTAAGCCTACTTCCTTAAACAAATACTCTATAACGGCGGTAACCGCTTCCGTCATTATACCGTTGCCCCAGTAAGGCTTTGCTAGTACGTAGCCGATTTCCCTGCCTAAATAACCGTTAAATTCTGTTAGTCTTTCTTCTAAGCCGTATTTTTCAACGCCAAGCGAGCCTATTACTTTTCCATCTTTCTTTAAACAGATTGCAAAGGTCTTATCTTCAGCTATAAAATGCTTTAATTTTTCTTGACTTTCTTGTTTGGATTTATGGTGAGCCCAGCCCGCTCTTTCGCCAACGCCTTGAACGGATGCGTATTCGTAAAAGTCATCTAAATCCTTTAACGTAAACGCCCTTAAAATAAGCCGTTTAGTTTCTATTATCTTGTTATTAATTTTAAATTCTGCATTCATAATAATCTCCCTATTTACTGATTAATTTTATCAGCGCGTGTTTATTGTAGCATAATATATTTTTGGCATTCTAGAAGTTTACGCTAAGTAAACAATAGAACCTCTTAACCTTTAATTTTTAACCGTAACTAATGATAAAATCAATTACAAACCGCCAAAAACCGCGCTATAGGTCGATTATCGGCAGTTTTATTTACTAAAGCCAAGCACGAATGAAGCAATATCCTTGCGTGATTGTTCGGCTGCGGTATCGTTTAAATATTCGTGGCGAACGCCTTCGTAAAGTATTGCGTTAACCTTTGCGCCCTGCTTTTTATACCACTCATTAAGAGCTAAAACGCCCTTACCCATGTTGCCAACAGGGTCTTTATAGCCTGCAATAAGTAAAATATTAAAGTTAGCAAGGCTTTGACCTTGCTTTTTATAAAGCTTGGAAACACCCTTGAAGAAATTATAGTAGAAATTACTGCTACAAACAAAACCGCACTCTGGGTCCTGTTTATACTTTTCACACTCTTCCACGATAGAAGAAATAAAGGTGCCTTCCGTGAAGTTTTTATTATACACGTCAAAGGATGCCTTTTTTAAGAATGTATTGGGCTTTTCTTCGCCTTTAAAAATACAACCTATTTTAGCAGCAATTTTACCAACGCCAACGATAGGGCCTTTAAAGAAATTACTACCGCCCAAGATTGCACCGGCTAACTTATCGTTAAACCTACGAATAAACGCCTGTGATAAAAAGGAGCCGTAGCTGTGCCCGAATAAAATTAAGGGTAAATCCCTGCTGAACTCTTTGGAATATTTTTCCTTTGCGTAATCGCATAAAATAGCCATATCGGAAAGGGTATCTTCCCAAATATTTCCCTTGGAATAGCCAAGCGTTTCGTTATCTGTTTTGCCGTGCGCACGGTGATCGTCTGCTACAACTATTATACCAAGCTTATTCATATCCTTAGCAAAGCCATCGTAACGCATAGCGTGCTCTGCCATACCGTGAGCAATTTGAATTATAGCCTTTGGGCTTTCTACCTCTGCCCATTCAACTATGCTAATCGCCTTGCCGTCCTTTCCTGTAATAGAATTTCTAATCATAATAAGCACCTCTTTACGGCGTTCTTCCAGCCGTCGTATAATTTTTCGTATTTTTCTCTATCGCTATCGGGGGTAAAGAGCTTTTGCGTTTGTCTTCCGCTAGCTATTTCCTGCACGCTCTTAATACCAAGCGCTATTTCACAAAGGTACGCCGCGCCAAGCGCCGTGCTTTCGCTTTCCACCGGTCTATCTACCGGCGTGTTAACCACGTCTGCTTGGAACTGCATTAAAAAGTCGTTCTGACTAGCTCCGCCGTCTACGCGTAGCTTATCTAGCTTAATATCCCCTTCCGCCTGCATAATCTCTATTAAATCACGCGCGGAGTACGCCATAGATTCTAAAACAGCCCTAGTTATATGCGCCTTGGTAACCCCACGGGTTATGCCGGTAATTAAACCGCTAACGTCACTTCGCCAATAGGGTGAGCCAAGCCCAGTAAAAGCAGGAACAACGTAAACCCCTTCGCTTGAAGAAACGGATAAAGCAAGCTTTTCGCTATCCTTAGAGCGTTTAAAAAAGTCCAATCCGTCACGAAGCCATTGTACTGCGCTACCTGCGTTAAAAACGCTACCCTCAAACATATAAGAGGGCTTACCTGCACCGCCGTAGCCAAGGGTTGTTAAAATAGCCTCGCAATTCTTTGGCTTATCGCCAACGTTTGCAAGCATAAACATACCCGTTCCGTAAGTAATTTTTGCAGAACCGCGTTCAAAACAGCCTTGACCTACCGCAGCGGACTGCTGATCGCCTGCAGAGCCTGCAATCTTGATTTTTCTACCGCTATATTCGTATTCGCCGTAAACACAGTCGGGAGCAACGACCTCTGCCAAAGCGTGGCGAGGAACGCCGAAGAGTGAAAGCAAATCCTCATCCCACTCAAAGGTGTTTATGTTATATAGCATCGTTCTTGAAGCGTTAGTGTAATCGGTAACGAAGCTCTTTCCACCGGTGAGCTTAAAGATAAGGTAGCTTTCTATAGTGCCAAGGCATAAATCCTTGCGCTCAAGCGCGCTTTTAACCTCCGGCACGTTTTGAATAAGCCAACGCATTTTGCTTGCAGAAAAGTAAGCGTCTACCTTAAGCCCCGTTTTTTCCTTTATGCTAGTGCCGTAACGCAAATCTATCTCACTACAAAAGTCCATAGTTCTTCTGCATTGCCAGATAATCGCGTTATAGAGGGGTTTTCCGGTAGAACGCTCCCACGCGATAACCGTTTCGCGCTGGTTGGTTATAGCAATACCCAAAACGCTATCTGCCCCAACCGTTTCTAAGCAATCCACCAAAACGGATATGGTAGAAGAGTAAATTTCCGTTGCGCTTTCTTCCACGTAGCCGGGCTTGGGATAGTATTGCTTAATGGGTACGTTTTTAACCCTTTCTATCTTTTGCTTCTTAATATTAAAAAGCACCGCTCTTGTTGAAGTAGTGCCTTCATCTAAGGCTATAATATAACTCATAATTTTCCTCCTGCATACATTGTAACTCATATTAAAGAATTTTTCAAGAGTAAATCGTAAATTTATTACCCTTTTTTTTAATTTTTCAACAAAATTTTATTTTTTTACTGCCTTTTACTTACTGTTTGGCTACTTTTTAATTTTTTTCACATATTATATCGTATGAAAAGTATTATTTTAGCAGGGGGCGGAACTGCCGGGCATATTACCCCACATCTTGCACTTATGCCACAGCTTAAAAAGCATTTTGATAAAATTTACTACTTTGGTAGCGGTAAGCAAATAGAAAAAAAGCTTATGCAAAATGAGGTTACTAAAATTTACGACCTTTCCCCGCCTGCCTTCGTGCGCTCTCTTTCTTTAAAAAATTTACTAATACCCTTTAAGCTTTATAAGGCGGTTAAAGAGTGTGAAGACTATTTAAAGCAAATTAATCCTTCAGTAATTTTTTCTAAGGGCGGTTACTGCGCTTTGCCCGTTTGTATTGCAGGCTTTAATTTAAAAATCCCCGTTATTTCCCACGAATCCGATTTAACTCTTGGGCTTGCCAATAAGTTGGTTGCTAAACGATCCACTTGCCTTTTAACCACCTTTGAGCAAACTGCAAAAGGGCAACAAAACGCGCAATACGTAGGCCCGCTTTTAAGACAGGAATTTTTTAACAAAAACAAAAGCGAAAGCAAAAAGCTTTTAGGTATTACCGGCGATAAGCCCCTTTTGTTAATTACCGGCGGAAGTCAAGGAAGTAAAACGATAAACCAAGCTCTTTATAATAATTTGCAAGAAGTTTTGCATAATTTTAACGTAATTCATCTATACGGAAAGTCAAATAAACCACCCTATAAGGCGATTAACGGATATTACGGCTTTCCCTTTGCAGATATGCCAACCGCAATTTCCGCTTGCGATATAGCCCTTTCACGCGGTGGCTCTAACACCTTATTTGAGCTACTTTGCACCAACACACCCTCTTTAATAATTCCGCTAAAAAAAGCTTCACGCGGGGATCAAATTAAAAACGCAGAATACTTTTACAACAAAAAAGCCCTTCTTATGGCAGATGAAGATGATTTAGATAAAAATATAGTTTCCTTGGTAAAAGAGCTATATTCTAACCGCCAAGCCTTAAAGGAAGAAATGCAAAAGCTTAACCTATCTTCAGGGGTAACTAAAACTGTAAACATTATTTTAAATAAAGCAAAATAACCGCGGTTTATTTTTTTTAAACACTTTAGATAAAGCTTCTTTTGTCAACTGCTTATTGCATCAGAGCCAAAACAAAAACACGGAAAGGCGTTTAGCCAAACCGTGTTTTTTTAAGTTTGAGTTATTTAAAGGCGTTTTTACACGCTATTTAACTAAATATTTTTTAGCCTAAGCAGTATTTAGCTGCGGCTGCCTTAATCTTTGTAACGCCACTGCTTGAAGTACCTTGAACGTCTGTACCGCTAGGCATTTCTTCGTTAAAGATAGAATAGTAAATACATAGCGCACGCATGAAGCCCTTTGCCTTTGAGGTTGAAGGAGCCATTTCGTTATAAGCGCTTCCGTATAAAATACTCTTACAGCCAAGCTCTGCGCACCACTGCTCTACCACCGTTTGATAGTAAGTACCCATATCTGCAGCGCTTAAGGTTGATTCTTCGCCTGTAGACGTATAAGATACGCCTTCGGGGCTAAATATAGTAGCCGTGCTAGAGCCGTTTAA
>JAZSMG010000194.1:0-5931 GCA_045535775.1 Christensenellaceae bacterium
GGTTTAATTTTTAGTTTTCTTCTTTATGGGTTAGCTTGTAATGAACCTCGTTTGCAAGTTCAATCAGCTTGCGTTCCTTTTCTATTTCTTGTTTGTAAGGGTATTTTTTTGCAGCCCTTTCAAACGCCTGCAAATTCTTAGAAGCTTCTGCTAAGTTATTTTTATAAATAAGGTTTACCGCGTATAAAACACGGATTACAGTTATACTGTTTTTAAAGGGCACAAGGGGCTTTTTAAGTTCTTCAAGCTTAGCAAAAACGTATTCCTTGCTTGCCCATTGATGTATAACGTCAAGGTAAATAATTTCTATTTCTAAGAAAAATTTATATAGCCCCAACATATTGGTTGCTTTTTGTAAAAGCTCGCGTATAAGCTTGTGAACGCTATAATAGTTACCTAATTCAAGTTCTCTTAAGCAGGCTAAATACGCCCTTGTGGAAACTATTGAATTGTTTAGCTTATCATCACTTGGGATCGTAAACCACTCGCTTGGCATTTCACTTAAATTAAGCCCGCGTGAAAGTGCTTCAGAAACTAAAAGCTGAACATAGAATGAATAAACGCCTTCCTCATTATTTTCAATATCAATAAGGTTTTGCGCATCGTTTTGAATATACGGTGTGCGCGTGGGAATACCGTTGTTTATTAAAAGTAAAAACTGAGTTACGGCTAGTATTGCAAACACTGTTAGTGCAATAGGGTGGTTGCGAATAATTATTGCAATTGCTATAAATACAACTGTAAAAATAAGATTAAACAGGCATCCGCCCAGATTGTATAATTTGTATGGAATTTTGCCCTCTTTTAATTCAGGGGGAAGCATTAAACACTGACCGGCAGTTCCCGGAATCCCCATTCTTTTAATTTTGATTTTTCCGTTTTCTTTCATAAAACAGGTGTTGCCTATTCTAAAGGAAGAAAACTTATAACCTGTTATAAGTCCAAAAATAAGGTGACCTAACTCGTGAATTATAGTGCCAATAAATATTCCGCATAAAAGCACTAGTATCATAGAGAAAAATATCAAAAGAAAGGCTATAGGTTGATTATCAATGATTTCATACAATAAATATTGATAATTTTTAGTTGCTAAAATAGCAATTACAAAGGAAACTACTAAAAGAAAGCCCTTTAAAAATTTAAAAAACTTTTTCATTTAATACCTCTTAAAAAGAATAAAAAGTGGGTTAATTGATTTTTATTATAACTGAATTTTCTTTTGCTTAAAGTAATATTTTTTATCGTGCTCGCCAATTTCACGGATAACCTTGCAAGGGTTTCCAACTGCAACGCTGTTTGCGGGAATATTTTTTGTAACAACACTTCCTGCGCCTATTACGCAATTATCACCAATTTCAACACCGGGAAGAACTATTACGCTGGCACCAAGCCAAACGCACTTACCAATTTTAACGGGCATATTATACTGGTAAGCCTGTTCCCTTAAAGAGGGTAAAATGGGGTGACCTGCCGTTGCTATAACCACGTTTGGGCCAAACTTAGTGTAATCGCCAACGTAAATATGAGTATCGTCTACTAAGGTTACGTTAAAATTAAAGTAAACGTTTTTGCCAAGGTGGCAGTGCTTCCCTCCCCAATTTGCGTGCAAGGGCGGTTCTATATAGCATCCTTCGCCAATTTCGGCAAAGAGCTCCTTTAAAAGTTTTGCTCTTTTATCTAGTTCGGTAGGTCTTGTTTGGTTAAAATCGTAAAGCTTATTTAAGCAAGCTAGCTGTTCTTTCATAATGCTATCGTCCGTTGGAAGATAAAGCTCGCCACTGTGCATTTTTTCTTTTTGAGAGCTCATTTTTTTACCTCGTTCTTAGTATTTAAAAAAACAAAATAAAAAAGGTCAATATTTTAAGTTTTAATATAAAAATAAAGACCTTTAGTTAATAACCTTTCTACTTTAAAAAGTAAATAATAATTTGATTTTGAACGTATAAATAATCATCCTTTATGCGAACGGAATTTTCATCAATATCAAGATAATCGCGCTGTAGCGCCACTTCTTGCTTGTAATCGGTTAAAAAATCACTGCCAAAGGTTGCTTTGTAATCACTTAATAAAATACCGTCTGCGGTGCGAAGTGCAAGCATAATATATTCACTTTTAACTTCATCACCTTCTATATTTTCGCTGAAGATTTCTGCGTATTTATCATGTAAAAGGCAGTGAATATATTCGTCTAATTTTTCGGTGTTGGTAAATCTTCTGTTATCAATGCAAGAAGAAGCTGCAACGCCAACTCCTATATATTCACCACGCTTCCAATAGTTAAGATTGTGTTTGGAGCGGTAGCCGGGGAGCGAAAAGTTAGAAACCTCGTAGCGTTCAAATCCCTTGGTTGATAAATAGGTGCGTGTGAAATCGTAAAGCTCTGCAGTTTCATCCGCGCTGGGAAGTTCACCGTTTAAATAGGTGGTAAACATAGGAGTTCCCTCTTCAGGTGTGAGCGCGTAAACCGAAATATGCTTTGCGCCCCCTTCAAGCGCTAAATCTATCGTTTTGGCAACCTCGTCACACTTTTGGTCCTTTAGTCCTATCATAACGTCCGCACTGATATTTTCCCCCTTTAAAAGCTTGCAAGCATATAAGAACTGTTCAGCCGTGTGTATGCGGTTAAGTGAAGCAAGTCTAGCGTCGCAAGCAGACTGAAGTCCAATACTAAAGCGGTTAATGCCAACTGATTTGTAAATGGCAACCTTTTCTTCGGTAAGAGTGCCGGGGTTTATTTCTATGGTAATTTCTGCGTTAGCTCTTAAGTTAAAATTCTTTTTTATTCTGTTAACGCACGCGCCAATAAATTCCGCTTGAACGAAAGATGGCGTTCCACCGCCTATATAAAGGGTATCAAAGCTCTTATTTTTTAACTCTTGCGCGCGTGAATCAATTTCCTTTAAAAGGCAAGCAAAGTATGCTTCCGCCTTGCCAATTTCCTTTGGAAAGGATGCAAAATCGCAATAGGTACACTTTTGCTTACAAAAGGGGATATGAACGTAAATTCCTGCCATAAAATCACCTTAAAATATCGTTAATCGACCTATACGGCCACTTTTTAATTAAAAATAATAGGGTAAACGGCGTAAAAACGCTATTTACCCCATAATGTTTTAGTTATTGGAATCTATTTTTAAAATAGACATGAATGCTTCTGAAGGTATTTCAACAGAGCCTAGCTTTCTCATCTTCTTCTTACCTTCTTTTTGCTTTTCAAGAAGCTTTTTCTTTCTGGTAATGTCACCGCCGTAGCACTTAGCTAAAACGTCTTTTCTAAGAGCTTTAACCGTTTCTCTTGCAATAATTTTACCGCCAACTGCTGCTTGAACGGGTATTTCAAACATCTGTCTGGGAATAACCTCTTTAAGCTTTTCTGCAATAGCTCTACCGCGCGCATACGCCTTTTCTTTATGAACTATAACGGAAAGCGCGTCACAAATATCGCCGTTTAAGTACATATCAAGCTTAACAAGCTCGCTGGTTTGGTAGCCGTCTAGCTCGTAGTCAAGTGAAGCATAACCGCGAGTACGTGATTTTAAGCTATCAAAAAAGTCAAAGATTATTTCGTTTAAGGGTAAGCGGTAAAGTAAACAAACTCTGCGCTCGTCAATATAATTCATGGTTATCATTTCACCACGCTTTTCCTTACAAAGGTCCATAATAGCGCCAATGTAATCGGGTGGAGAGTAAATACTAGCTTTAATAACGGGCTCTTCAATATAGTCGATTTCTGAAGGATCGGGAAGCTTTGAGGGGTTGTTAACCAAAATCATTTCCCCACCCGTTTTGTAAACGTGGTAAGAAACGCCGGGTGTGGTGGTAATAATATCAAGGTCGAACTCACGCTCTATACGCTGTTGAACGATTTCCATGTGTAAAAGACCTAAGAAACCGCAACGGAAGCCAAAGCCTAACGCCATAGAGTTGTCGGGCTCGAAGGAAAGAGCTGCGTCGTTTAGCTTAAGCTTTAATAGCGCATCCTTTAAGTCGTTAAACTTAGAGCCGTCTAAGGGGTAAATACCGGAGAAAACCACCGGTAAAGCCTTTTTATAACCGGGTAACGGCTCCGGCGCGGGATTATTAACCAAAGTAATAGTATCGCCAACGTTAGTATCTTCAACGCTTTTTATGCTTGCGGCAATATAGCCAACGTCACCTGAGTATAAGCAGTCCTTGGGCTGTAATTGGGGGCTAAATACGCCAACCTCGGTAACGTCAAACTGCTTATCTGAAATATAGGTGCGAATTCTATCGCCAACCTTAACCTTGCCGTCTTTAATACGAACGAAGCAAATTACGCCCTTGAAGTTATCGTAATAAGAGTCGAAAATAAGAGCCTTTAAGGGCGCGTCGTCATCCCCTTCGGGCGCGGGCATTTTATTAACGATGGCTTCTAAAACGTCTTCTATATTAATGCCGTTTTTTGCAGAAATTCTTGGGGCGTCTGATGCGTCTAATCCAATAACCTCTTCAATTTCGGTTGCAACCTCGTCACAACGAGAGCTTGCAAGGTCGATTTTATTTAAAACGGGAACGATTTCTAGGTTATTATCAAGCGCAAGGTAGCAGTTAGCAAGCGTTTGCGCCTCTATGCCTTGGGTAGAGTCAACTATTAGAATAGCACCCTCGCACGCAGCTAGTGAACGTGATACCTCGTAAGAAAAGTCAACGTGGCCGGGGGTGTCAATGAGGTTAAACTTATATTCTTCGCCGTTTTTTGCAGTATAGTACATAGTAACGGGGGTAAGTTTAATGGTAATTCCGCGTTCCTTTTCTAAATCCATAGAGTCCAAAAGCTGACTCTCCATATCTCGTTGGCTTACCTGACCGGTCATTTCTATAATGCGGTCTGCTAAGGTGGATTTACCGTGGTCTATATGCGCTACTATGCAGAAATTTCTAACGTGTGTTTTTGTGGTTTTTGCCATAAAAAATAATTTCGTCCTTTCATTATTGGCTCTTAAAGAGCGAGTTTTTACCTTTTAAGGTAAGAAATAGAGTATCAATTAAGATTTATTATACAATTTTTTGTAAAAATAATCAAGCGCTTGCAAGCAAATTGTGTTTAGTGTATAATATAAATAGCTAATTTTTTTATGTATTAGGCTAAAAATAGCCTAATTTAATTGCAAAAATAATAAAAATGCTAACGGATTGGTTGCTTAACTAATCCCTTAACTAGCTAAAAGGTGGAAAATATGAAAAGTAGAATTAAAAAAGACAGTTGGTTATTAACCACACCCGTTGCTCACCGTGGACTTCATAACGAGCTTTACGGCGAAAACTCTATGGGCTCATATAAAAACGCTATTGCTAACGGTTATCCTATAGAAATGGACGTTCAGCTTAGTAAAGATGGAGTTGTTCTTTGCTTTCACGACGATAGCTTAGAGCGTGTTTGCGGAAAAAAGGCGTATATAAACGACTTAACGCACGAAGAAATTAAAGAATTAAAAATTTTAAATACGCAAGAGGGAATACCCACCTTTGAAGATTTTTTAAAGGAAGTTAACGGGAAAGTTCCTTTGATGATAGAAATTAAACAGCAACGCAGTAAAGAGTACGATATTGCTAAAAAGGTGGTGGATGCGTTAAAGGATTATAAGGGGGAATTCGTGGTGCAATCCTTTGATCCATTTATAATGCAAAGGGTTAAAAAGTACGCGCCCCATATTCTTCGCGGTCAGCTTGGCGGTGTTCCCGAACGAGGTAATCTATCTTGGATAAAATATACGGTCGTTAAAAAGTTAACCTTTAATTTTCTATCTAAGCCGGATTATATAAACTATTATTTAAACCACATGCCCATCAATAAGAAAACGCCCACCGTTTGTTGGACTGTTAGAACGAAAGAGGATTTGGCTTTGGCACGTAAGCTTAACGTAAACTTCGTTTTTGAAAGCGTTAACCCTAACGAATAAGCTCTTGGGT
>JAZSMG010000236.1:0-12489 GCA_045535775.1 Christensenellaceae bacterium
TCATCTCTTGGTTGGAACATCCAGTGCGTATTTTCGGGTTTAGGACGTTCAAAATTAAAGATTATACCTGCATTACCTTTAACGAAGATATATTTGACTATGGTAATAGAAAAAGCAGTCGCATCAGAACGTGGGTTCAAATAGAATCGCTTCTGGCGGAGAAAATGGGATTTGGTGTTTTGCACACCGCCCCGATAAACTGCCACACCGGGCAGTTTAGTCCGCTAAATATTCTTCCGTAGGTTATTTACTTTCACAAGCGGACAGTTTGCTCCCGCAAACTTCTCCCCCATCAAATCCCATTTATAAATCACTTTTCACACACAAAAAAGGCAGGTAAAAACCTGCCTTTTTTGTGTGGCGGAGAAAATGGGATTTGAACCCATGGTACGCTTATGACGTACACACGATTTCCAATCGTGCGCCTTCGACCACTCAGCCATTTCTCCTTATTAAGTTGCGGAAAATAGAAACATTTTGCCCTTTTCCGCACTTTATTATACGAAAACCTTTTTAAATTGTCAACCGATTATTGCAAATTTTTAAAAACTGACTGTCCTCTTTTTTCATTTCGCCTGTTTATTGATAAATATAGGAATAACCCAAGCGTTAAAATTACTACCGCTTGCCCAACTCCAACTTGCGCAAAGGAAAGAAAGTATAACTCTTTAAACTCCGTTAGCAATAAGAAAGTAAATGGAACCATTATTGCATTTATTATTATTGGATATATAGCACACACGAAAAATCTAAGTAATTCACCCTTTATAAGCCTTGCCGTTTTGTAAGCGCACAAGGAAGCAATAAAAGTTGCAAGCGTGCCAAAGATTAAATCTAACGGGCCGTTGCCGAATATGTTTGCAATAAAGCAACCAACCGTTAAGCCGATTACCCCTTCAAAATAGAAAAAAGCCAATACGCACAAGCATTCCGAAATACGGAACTGAATTGCCCCATATGATATGGGCGCAAATATAAAAGTGCATACGGCATACAATGCTGCAATAATTGCCATTCTGGCAATCTTCTTTGCGGAAATTTTATTCATCTTTTTACCTCGGTTTTTTTAATAAGAAGTGTTTGCCGAAAACCTTCTTTAGTGTGGATATTTTAACACTTTTATTACTTTTTGTAAAGCACTTTTACCCTACTTTTAAAAAATGGCTTATTTAAACAAAGTAAAGGCAGTTTTTTAACTTTTCCACAAAAAAACCGCGCTATAAGTCGATTAACGCGGTTTTTGCTTGTTAGTTATTATGTAAATTTTCCTTATGCATGAAGTAAATTTCTTCCGTTGCGAGTGAAACCTTTGTTAAAATATCACGCGCGGTTAAAGGATAAAACCAGTAGCTTTCGTTAGCGGTTGCAATATCAAAAACGTCACCGCCGTACTTATAGCCGTATTCAATGTGAATACTTTCTTGCTCTAATGGGTTTTTAACCACCGTAAAGGGTTCGCCGTAAGCAGTACCCGTTAAAATCATTCCTTCAGGTGTGTGAACGAAGTGACCGTTACCCTGCTTAATAAATCCCCTTGCATTTGGCATTGTATCTATTCTGCAATCGTCCTCTACGTGGTAAGTTCCATTTCTAACCTGCTCGCGAACGTTTGCTCTTTCCCAGTTAAACCAATCGGGAATATGAGAAAATTCAGTTTCCCCTTCTTTAGCGCTTAGCACGCCGTATTCATCCATATACCAACGCTTACCGCATTCCTCACACCAAAGTTCTGTGCCTTCAGAGTGCATTTTGTGTTCAGTTTTACAGTTGGGGCATTGATATAGCAATGAATGCAAACCATCTGCACGCTTTTTGTGATTAATTGCAACTTTATTATCGCGTTGCCAAGCAAAATCATCGTAAACGAAGGCTTCTTTAATCTTTTGATTGATTTCCTGTACAGAAAGTGTTTCGATTTCTTCCTTAGTGATAATCTGCGTCATATCAGCATCAATTCGGCTATTCTTACCGTGTTTGTTCCACTGAGGATTTGTAACGAAGTTACCTTGAAGCTTAAGAAGGACTACGGGAACCTTAAATAACTTAAGCATCTTACCTAAAGAATCAGGAATATAAGAGGTGCAACCGTCTAAAGAATAGCGCGCCTCAGGATAAATACAGAATACGTTTTTATATTCCGTTAAGCTATATCTTATATTTTTAATAAGATTTAAATCTTTGATAAATTTACGCTTGCCTATAACACCCAAATTTCTAAATAGCCATTCGGTGTAATCGTGGAATGCCTCTATTGAAGCAACGTTATTAAGCCTTGCAGGGTGAACTGCTACTTGCGCAACCATAAAGTCTACCATAGAAGCATGGTTTGCTAGCATAATGTAAGGTGGCTTTAAACCTTCCATATTGTGCTTTTTAAGCTTGTACTTTTTAACCGATAAACCGCATATGCTCACAAGCTTTGCTAAATAGCGCCAAAACAAGTTAGGGTTTTTAGGCGGTTTCTTAAAATCAAATCTTTTAATTTCCTTACTCATACATCTTCTCTTCTTAAGTTAGTAGGCATATGCCCATTATTTTGCACAATAACTTGATTTTTTTGCACAAAAAAAAGCCCCTTGCCTCTCTTGAATTATATCATTATATTCAATTAAAGTCAAAGAATTATTAGCAATAAGTATAAAATAAATAGTCGTTATCCAACTTAAAAGGCCCTTTTTTGAATATTTTACTACTATGCACTCATAATAAATATATGAGTTACGATTATTCACGCAAGGCTAAATCACTAATTAAAGGCGGACATTTGCTTAAATTTGAAACTGTTAGCAGGTATAAAAATCTTACACCTGCGCTTTTACTCTATTTCGACAACCACTCCCCCATAGCCCTTGATAAAAGCAAATGGAATGAGTATTCAGATATTATAACAGATTTGTTAAAAAACTACTAAATAGCTGTTTATCAACCTATAGAGGGGCTTTTTGTGAAAAAACTGATTATCAATTTATATTTTTACACATAAGATTATTGACATTAATTTTCTTATTTGTTAAAATATAGTTATAAAATTTAATCTTAAAAAGTTAGGAGGTAAAAAATGGTTAACAACAGTATATTAAAGACCAACGCAAGAAGCCAACTTGGTAGCAATATTTTTAACCGCCAATGGCTTACACTACTTTTAATTCTTCTTATTTCAAACCTTATTATTTCGGCATCAACTTCAATTGTACCCGGTGTGGGGCAACTACTTTTAGTGGGCATTTTAAACTACGGTATTGCGCGCGTTACGATTACCACCGTTAGAAGAGGTACAGATTTTAATATTGCAGATTTATTTTGCGCCTTTAATGAAAAGTGGTCTGATGCTTTAATTTTAGGTCTTTTACAATCACTCTTTACTTTTTTATGGAGCTTACTGTTTGTAATCCCCGGAATTGTAAAAAGTTATTCTTACTCTTTAGCTAGCTTTATTCAACAAGACAGTGAAAATAAAAATTGGGAATATTGCCTTAACAAGAGCATTCAAATGATGCACGGCAATAAAATGCAGTTATTTTTATTAGACCTTAGCTTTATTGGTTGGTACATATTAGGTGCTTTATGCTTTGGTATTGGCGTTCTTTTCGTTCAACCTTACCACCAAATGGCACGCGCTAATTTTTACGAAGCATTAAAAGCTTCTTTAGGTGAATAAGTGCAGATAATCGACTTATACGGCAACTTTTTAAAATTTTACTTTAGTTTAAGTAAAAAATAATCCTTATAAAAACAAACTAAAAGAGCTTGGTAATTTACCTAAGCTCTTTTTTATATTCTTAACTTTTCTTAAACAATTTAGCGTATTCTAAAACGCAAACAGGAAACTCTTTATTAAAATCCTTACAGGGATTAAAACCAAGTTCATTTTTAATCTTTTCATAATTTTCGGCGTACTTTCTTTCGTGACCTTTTCTGTCCTCAACGAAAGAAATACTGTTTGTTGGTAAATTAAGAATAGATAGAATTCTTTTTGCTATTGTTAAATTATCAACCGTATTATTTGCGCCAACGTTGTAAACGTCGCCAAGTGTTCCCTTCCTAATAATTAGATCTATCGCCACAACGTGATCGTAAACGTGAATCCAATCGCGAACGTTTAAGCCGTTGCCGTATATGCGAAGAGGTTTGTTATTAACTGCGTTTAAAATCATTTGCGGTATAAACTTTTCTTGGTGCTGACGGCTACCGTAATTATTACCGCAACGCGAAATTGTAACCGGCAAATTAAAGGTTCTTCTTGAAGCCAAAACTAATAAATCCGCACTTGCTTTAGATGCCGAATATGCCGATGACGGTGCTATAGGCGAACTTTCTTTAAATTTTTGATTGCTTTCTAATGGCAAATCCCCGTAAACCTCATCTGTTGAAACTTGGTGAAATCTTAACAATTTTTTTTCTTTAACAACGTCTAATAAAGTTGCCGTGCCAACAATATTGGTTTGCAAAAAATCGCTAGCATCAACGATGGAACGGTCCACGTGGGATTCCGCAGCAAAGTTAACAACTGTATCTATTTCAAACTGCTCTACCGCCCTTAAAAGTCCTTGTTTATCACAAATATCCCCTTTAACGAAGGCAAAGTTTTTGTTAGTAAGATTATGCGCAAAATTTTCCTTTTTACCGGCATAAGTAAGCTTATCATAGCAAAGGATGAAGTCATCTTTATAATTATTTAAAACATAATCCATAAAATGCGAACCAATAAAGCCTGCACCGCCACAAACCATAATCCTCATAAATTCACCTCCTTAAAGCAGTTAACTATATATTACATTATTTTTTTAATTTTATCAACCTTTTAACGATAATATTCTTTAAGCAATATTTTATTCTAAATTTTTTGGTGGTAAACCTCTGAGTAAACAGACCGCTTAACGGCCAAAAACTCCTCTTCGCTCAACGGCTTACCATATGTCATTATTTTTAAAGGAACTGCAGGAAGCGTGGGTGAAAATGCAGGTTGGCAGTAAGCATAGTTATTCAAGTAAAAACCCATTCGCTTGTAAAAATTTATTCTTCGTTGGGTTACGTCGTCAGTTATTGGCTCCGCCTCTAAAAAAATCAATTCACCTTGCTTTACGGTTGCAAGAAATTCTTTAAGCATATCGCTTCCAATTCCCTGCCCCCTTAGATGTGGTAAAATTGCAAAATGCTCCAAAAAGCATCCTATTTCAATTTCCCAAACGCAAAGCACGCCAACTATTGCATCATCTTTTTTATAACAGTATATTTTATAGCGGTTGTCATATAAAAGTTCTTCTTGCCCACTTTTACTTCTTATTTCGCTTACAGGAAAACTCTTTTGCATAATCTTATAAATCTCTTCAAAACTTCCTTCCTTATAAACCTCAAGCATAATTTCTCCTTTAAAAGTGCGCCTATAGAGCGATTAACTCATTTTTTGTTTTTTATATCAAATATTTAACTGCCTTAATTATACCACGAAAAAATAGTTATGTGAAGTAAAAAGTATATTTTTTTTACAAAAGGCAATAACTTTAACGGAGGTATTAGTTATGAATTTTAATCCATTTGAAGAAAAACCAAAAAAGATAGAATCGGTTATTATGTCTTGGAAGGATATCTTCGTTAAGCCTTATAATAAAAACGAAGTTAGTCCTTACACTAAAACGCGAATTATTTTGATGAACGGAACGGAATTTGAAGCCACTTGGTGCAAGCACCACTTTAACCGCCACTATCCCGATAATGATGCGCGCCGTGCAGTTGCCTTTTTAAGAAGAAGCGAACAGCAACAGCAAAAGCTCATTTCCCTTTTAAAACCAATCGATGAAACCCTGCTTGAAACAACCATTGGCTACGAACAGTTGGCCGTTGACCTAACCGCCTTTTTAGCACAGCGCTCGGTTGATAAAACTGTTAAGCAGGCGCTTGATTTTGCCTTACTTGAGGACTTTGACCATTTATACCGCTATGCCAACCTATTAGAAATGGATATGGGCATTCACGCAGAAAGGCTTGTTGGCGGATATACAGAGCTTATGCCTGCAAGACCAACGATTGCACACCACCGTCACCCCTGTGATACCGTTCGCCCATCGATTAATAACAAGACGGCAGACCCTGTAACCAAGTTGGACGTTGCAATAATCACTGCCGCAGAACAGCAAACGATGAACTATTATATGAACATAGCGCAGTTCTATAAAACCCAAAAAGGCAGAGAGCTTTACGCCGAAATAGGTATGGTAGAGGAAGATCACGTTAC
Organism: Christensenellaceae bacterium; assembly: GCA_045535775.1. Lineage (GTDB taxonomy): Bacteria > Bacillota > Clostridia > Christensenellales > Borkfalkiaceae > HGM11416. The sequence continues at coordinate 6,233 of JAZSMG010000236.1, forward strand.
CCACTACGGCTCTTTAATGGATACGAAAGCAACCATATTCGAAAATCTTTTAATGCACGAATATACCGAATGTTACCTTTACTACTCTATGTTAAACGACGAAAGCGATGAGCACGTAAAGAAAATTTGGGAAATGCTTTTAGAGCAAGAAATTGCCCACCTTCATTCTGCAGTAGAGCTTTTAAATAAATATGAAAACAAATCTTGGGAAGAGGTTATTCCCGGCGGAGCCTTCCCCGAACTTGTTTCACTGCACGAAAATAAGGAGTACGTGCGCAAAGTTTTAGCAAAAACCGTAACACTAACCGGCAAAGGCGAAGGATATGCTGACGTTAGCGAACTTGAAGAGGATTATAAATTCTTCAAATATCAAAAGAAGGTGAACTCCAAGCCCGAAGAAGAAAGAGGTCACACCGTAATTTGTGATCATATAGAAAAATACGGCGAAGATTACCGCGTTCAAGACAGTGAGCACCCAATAAAATGCTTACGCTCACGCAAAGAGGATAATTATATTCTTGGAACAAAACCCACCGACTGCTAACCGCTTACGCTAAATTAAAGCCAATCTAATATTTAATTACAAACTGCAAATTAAAAAAAACAGACCTTAAGTTTTGTAAAAGGTCTGTTTTTGTTTTAATTTTTATAAATAAATTTTAATAAAAGCCCGCCTATAGAGCGATTATCAAGCATTTCAGTCTACTACTACAAATATGCAATAGCGGTAATTAAGCCATCTATAGTTAAAATAGCAGTTGTTATAATAAGCACCATATAAACAAGATATGCAATACCGCCTTCTTTCATATCTTTAAAATAATTCTTAATTGCAAAGCCTAAAGATAAAGACACGTTATCCTTAAATTCACCCATTCTATCCTTAACCGCCTGCTTGGATTCTTGAAAAGCACCGCTTAAAGCAAAGCAAGCCTGCAACATTAACCCCGTACCGAAGCCAAGAGCCTGAGCGGATGCAAGATTAAGTTCGTAAGGTTGTTTTGGTTGCCACCGCATAATTACGTTATAAAACAAAATAAATATTGCTACGGGCAATACCGTTAAAATAATGCAAATGATCGCCATTCCGTTATACGGTTTTTTCTCTTTTCCGTTATGTTCCATAATACCATCCTTTAGCCGTGCCGTTAAGCACCGCGTTACATTAAAAAGCCCTCTATAAAGGCACGAAGTTTACTGTACTTAATATCCTTTAGCGATACCCTTTTGGATATTTTTAAATTTCTTTTTAAAGAGTTTAAAAGCGCGTCCTCGAAGCCGTTATTTTCAGTGGTTCTTTTAATGAATAAGTTCAACTCGTCTAACTGCTTAAACGCTTTTTTATTTATATTACAAGAGCCTAAGCTAATCATTTTTTCATTCATAACAAGCTTGGTATGCACCATTTTTGGTGAAAGATAAACACTTAATCCACCCTTACATTTCTTAAGTAAAAACATAGCCGTTTTCATGTTTAAATCACTTTGAAAGTTAGCGCTTTTAGGGATAGTTATTCTAACGTTTACCCCACGATTAACTGCGTTCACTATTGCCCTTATAATGCTTTTAACAGGTGAAAAATAAGCCATTGTTATAATAAGTTCTTTTTCAGCAGAGTTAATAATATTCAAATAAAGCTCTTCCATTTCAAAAAGCTTTGGCTTAACGACTTTTGAATTCACACCAAAAAAGTATCCTTCTTCTTTAGTGTTTTTACCGTTTATTTTATCTAAAAAGTGGGCTATAGCACGATTATCGACTATTTTAACCATATAATCCTGATATACTCTTCCAAGGTAATCACAGCCGTTTTCTTTATCTTCTATATTTATTCCGCCAAGGAATAACGTGCTATTATCAATTAAATAATACTTGGAATGATCCGCCTTAAATATATCACGGCTTATAACAACGTTCTTATGGTTAAGCAACTTATCACGTAAGGAGGATGCTTCCTTTTGCAAAGAAAAATTCACCCTTTGGGTTTTATAAAAGCACTTAAGCGCGAACACCTTTACCCTTTCCAATAAGGAGGGGCTTTTATGAAAAAAAGATAGCATGCTTTCTTCGGCAAGCTCTAACACCATGCCGTAACGGTCAACTGAAATTTGAACGCTAACACCCCTTTGCGCAGCGGACAAAAGCTCCTTTGCTATTTGCAAGCCTATATTATCTGCACGCCAAATAAACATATTTATTTTTATGCTTTTTTGCGCGTTTTTTATTGCGTTAATAATAACAGGAAAGGCATTTTTACCATCCTCTAAAAGGGTGAATTGTAAGTTATCGTTAATTTTTACTTCTTCAGCCATATATCACCCCAAACAAAACGCAAACTTGGCGGTTTATTTTGCAAAACGCAAGCATTAAGACTTTTTATATTTATAAAAAGAGTAAACAAAAAAGCTTAGTTCTATTGTATCATAAACCAAGCTTTTTTCAAAAGATTTTTAATAACATTTAGTAAAAAACAGTTAATTTTTTAGTTATTTAACAGTTAAACTGCTTTAAAGGATACATAGAAAATATTACTTTAATCAAAATCCACCATATATAAAAGACCTTGAGCAAAATCGCCGAATTTTTCACCAAAAATATTTATTCCGCCTTGATTCTTAGAGTTTTCCTTAATACCAATTCTAAAAGTGAAATAATCGTTTTCGGCTATTTGTAATTTTTCTAACGTTTGGGTACTAACGGCAGTTTCATCTAAAAACACACATTCGTTAGTAATTTTTAAGGTTTTCATTACCCCATACTGAGAAGACTGATCAGACCACCATTCGGGATTTAACCTACCTCTTCTTCCGCCGTAGTCACCGGGGGAAAGATAGGTTACAATTTCCACACCGTTAATCCAAAAAGTAATATCACTTTTCCAATCGTTACGGTAATTTGGTGCTTCAGAGCAAATTTCCATACTGAGCAAAACGGTGTTAACCCTTTTACCCTTTAACATATAATTGGGAATTCTGTATTCAATATACCCCTTAGAAAACCAAATCATTTGCGCATCCTTGCGTTGAGGAGCAAAAAACGCACCCGGCAAGTCATCAGAAAGAATAATACCCGTTTCGTTTGCCATACCGCAACCCGCAGTAATTTTTGCATCGGTAAAGCTTCCCAAGGGAATTTCTTCTGCATACTGCATATGCTTTTTCCCGCGGGAACCTGAAGCAAAGTCTATATAAAGGTTATCCACTTGCCTTGAAATAATTTTTGCGTTACCCCTTGAATTGCGTTTTACCGTTACGTTTATCATCCCCGCTTTTCTTAAAATGTTAACGTGGAATGAAACGGTAGAAACGGGTAATTTTAAAATTTTAGCAAGTTCTGCAATAGAATAGGAAGAAGACTGAAGCAAGCATAGCATCCTTCTTCTTATAGAAGCGCTTAACGCCTGCATAACCTCACTTAACTGCTCTTCCTCTTCTATTCGCAAATCAATTTCTCTTTTTGCCATAAGGTCACCATAAAGGTTTATTTTTTATAAAATTTATGCAAAAACACGCGATAATCGCGCTATAGCCCTACTTTTTAGTTTTTCTAAACTATTAAAAAGCCTTTTGAGGGGTTCTTGTTGGGCCATCTATTACAAGCACGGTTTTGCCATCTTTAGTTTCAAAATGAGCCCTATCTAAACAAATAGTTCTTGGTGTAAACTGAGATTTTGAATAGTGTGAATGGTAAACGCAAACAAGCTCTCCCTTAGGCGTAGTAACAAAGCTGTGATGCCCAACACCGTTAACCTCATCATTCATTTTTAAAATGGGGTTACCCTTGTATTTAACGAACTCACCCATAGGTGAAGTTGAGGTAGCGTAGCCTATTGCGTAATAAGGACTTCTTGTGTGATTAGCGGAATAGGTAAGGAAATAAATGCCGTTGTGCTTTAAAATAAAAGGTCCTTCCACAACAGATTCATCTTTAAGCTCCCAATCTTCACTTGCGCGGAAAATAAATTTTTCATTTTTCTCATCTATAGAAAGCATATCGTCAGACATAGTGGTAACGTAAAGCACGTTGCCGTTATCAAATCTAACGTAATATAAATAAATCTTGCCGTCGTCATCAATAAAGAAGTGCCCGTCTATAGCCTGTCTTTCGCTAAGCCACTTTTTTTCTTCTTGCTTAAAAGGCCCTAGCGGTGAAGTTGAGGTAGCAACCCCAAGATGCTCGTTAGCAACGTAAACCATATAAAACAATCCGTTGCGATAGATAATTTCCGGCGCCCAAAAGCCCATATCACCCATAACGTCCTCTTTTCTCAAGCAAAAGCCCTCATCCTTCCAAGAAGCCATATCCTTAGAGGAATAAACCTTAAAGCCTTCGCTGGTAGCGTTAGTTGCATATAAATAATAACTTCCTTCGTGATACAAAACAAATGGATCCGCCCCTTCCATAATAGGATTTACGTATTCTTTCATATTACATTCTCCACAAGAATTTGCAAAAACAGTAATTATTAAAATCACGACAATTGCCCAAATAGTTTTATTTTTCATCTATTCATATATAAAACAAGATTAAATTAAGCAGCTACAGCAGCAAGAAGTAAAACTATTAAAGCACCAACAGCTGAACAAAGCGCAACGTTAACAATAAACATGCCAATACCAATTGCAAGCTTAACTAATATATTCTTTTGTTTACGCATCAAAATTATGTTTAATAGAGCTATAGCCGCACTTATTAAGCCACCAATAGCACCACCAACAACGGGTATAATACTTACAAGTGAAGGTGAGTTTCCCCAAATAATTGTAAACAGAACTATGAAAACGGATAAGGCTATTTCATACCATTTAGATGCAGGTATTATTTGAGCGAATTTTCCATAACTTCTAATTCTTACACCCGTAAAATAATTACCTTCTAAATAATAAACGTTGGTTGATTCGCCATCATTTAAATAATAAACGTTTTTACTTCTCTTTTTTAAAACTTTTCCGTCAATAAGAATTAGCTTTTTACCTGTCCAAAAGCTTTCTTCGTAATCAATTTTGCCTAATTGCGATTTTTGAATAACAACTCTCATAAGTACTCCCTTTGGTTATTTTTTATTTCCGTACTGTACTAGTAAATCAGTTTTAGATAAATTGAATTATCTTTCTATAAAATTAAATAACAGTTAAACCGCTTAGTATTGCAAAATCCGGGCCCTCGTAAGCGCCTTTTACCGTTTTCTTATTAGATAAAATAATGCCGTTAAGAGCATCCTTTAAACTACCGCTTACAGAAATACCGGTGATGGGAACAATCTCGCCTTCTGCTGTGTGAAGATAGCCAAGTCTAACCTCACCGCCAATATAATCGTTATATAAATCAACCTGCAGACCGGAAAGGGAAACAAGTTCTACGTACTGCTTACCGTTAAGAACTTCCTTAGTAGCATTGCCAAGACTTAAACTCATACAGTAAAGATTACCGGTTATTTGCTCTTCACCTAAATACTGACCGAATCTGTTAGAACCAAAGTAGCCCTTAACAACACCATCTTCAACGATTGTTTTATCTATTAAGGTCAATCCGTCATCATCAAACTTAGAAGAGAAGGGACTGCCCTCGATTTCACCTTTCATAGTAACGGTAAGCTTATCACCAACGGGGTTTTCTTGTAATTTATCGCCAACAGAATGCACGTTTGCGTGTGAATATACGCTTGCATAGTTTAACTGACTGCAAAGCTCATCTAATAAAGAAGAGATTTCATTACCGCCAATAACAACCGGGCAATTCATGGGAACGGCAGGCTTTTGCGCGATACGTCTATCCCTAACCTCTACCATCTTGCCTTCTATTTCTTTAATAACGTCATCTTTTGCAAAGTGTGTAAATCTATAATTTTCGTAAAGCTCAACCGATTCGCCACTCTCCGTCCAAGTGGGAATAGCCTCTACCATAGCAGAATAGGTAACTTGAGTTTTATCAACGCCCTTGCTATTAACTATATTTTCTTTACGCTTGGTAACGAACACCTCAACTGCGTTTAAAGAGCCGTGAGCAAAGGTTTCCGCGCTAAAAACTGCGTTTGCAATTTCATCGCAAAGCTCGTTCATAGCATATTCCTTCATATTACTTTCCACCTCGTAAAAAGCGGTATCGCCAACGGGGATTTGGTAGGGATTATTGCAAATCATCTTTGCCCTTTGAACGCTAAGTTCAATTTTCTTTTTAGCCTGTTCAACGGTGGTAGAATCGTATAAGCTAAAAGAGCTTTCACCCTTGCCCTTTTCATGATCTACGTAAACGGTAAC
>JAZSMG010000081.1:0-5279 GCA_045535775.1 Christensenellaceae bacterium
GCAATAAGCACTAGATACAAGCTAGAGCAGGCGTTTTAGTTTTGAGCGCAGGGAGCGACCTTGTTGGTCGCAGGAATGTGAGCAAAACTAAAAGAACGAACTATTGCGCCGTATATAGGGCTTATTGCAAATAAGCACTAGGTACAAGCTAGAGTGGTGAAACCGAGCATTGACTGAAGGGAGTGTACTTTAGCGTACATGACCGAAGGCAAGCGCAAGGCTTCGCCTCTATAGCGAAGCGATAAGGATTATTGTAAAATAAGCACTAGATGCGAGTAGTTGGCAGGAATAACGATTATTTCTTGATGGGCGCGTACTTGGCGTACGTAACCGAAAGAAATATGAGTTTTCGTGACAAATACGACGCAGATAGGGTTTATTTTTTTATTCGGTGAGGTCGTTTAACTCTTCTAACAACTTCTCTAAATCAACGCCGTGAACGCCAACAGCTTGTTCAATGGTTTCCATATGAGCAAGAGCGCAACCTAAGCAGTGCATGCCGTAGCTTTGTAAAATTCTTACTGCATCGGGATTGATTTGAACGATATCCATAATAAGTGTGTCTTTGGTTATTTTTGCCATAATATTTATACTCCTAAAATGTTTTATTTATATTTATTGATTTATTTACTTATTTACGTGGTTTAATGCTTTTTAAAGCACTGCAAGGCTTTGTCTTTAACGCAGTATATAGTTTTTTTGAATAAGCATTAGATACAAGCAGTTGGCTTGAAAGGAGCATTTATAAGGGGCGCGTACTTGGTGTACGTAACCCGCAATAAAGCGCATCTTTCATGACAAATACGCAGTATATAGGGCTTATTCCGCTTTTGTTCCGCATTCCGAACAGAACTTAGCCCCATCTTTTAATTCCGCACCACAGTTTGTGCAGAACTTTTTAACGTTTAATTTTGCACCGCATTCGGGGCAGAATTTACTTCCGGGGGCAACGGTTTTTCCGCAAGAGGGGCAAACAGGGCCACCGGCAGGCGCAACCGGAGCAGAAGGAGCAGAGGGAGCAGAGGGGGCGGAAGGATTAGAGGTTCCGGTTCTGAAGGCATCGCCCATCATAGCACCCATACCAACACCTGCAGCCATACCAACGCCAGCACCCATAAAAGCACCGCCAACGCCGGGATTCTTTGCAGATTCACGCATAGCTTCTGCGGCAGAAACCTTCATCATAGTATCCGTAGCATCGCCCAATATGCCGTACTTAGCGCGTTCATCAAGCGCCTTTTCTACCTCTGAAGGAACGGACATATTTTCTATTATCAAATTGGTTAACTCTAAACCGATGCTCTTAAAGCTTTCTTGAATTTTAGCCTTAACTATGGTTTGGAATTCCATGGTGTTACCTGCTAAATCAATAGCGGAAATTCTGCTTTCACCAACGGCATCAGTTAAGCCGGAAACAACCATGCTCTTAAGATAATCTTGAATATCGGCAGTTTCAAAGGAAGAGTTAGTTCCAAAAAGCTCACGCATGAAGGTGGGGGCATCATCTACCCTAAAGGCAAACGAACCAAAACCGCGAACACGGATTACGCCGAATTCAGGATCGCGCATCATAAAGGGGTTTTGAGTACCCCATTTAATATTTGTGAATTGCTTTGTATTAACGAAATATACGTCTAACGTAATGGGCGTTTGAAACTTATATTGCCAAGAAGCAAGCTTGGTTAAAATGGGAAGTATTTCCGTTTCCATTTGATATAGACCGGGGGTAAATACGTCCGCAATTTGACCTTTATGAACAAAAATGGCAACTTGTGACTCACGAACGGTTAAAGAGCTCTTATTGTTTACCTCTTTACCGGAGTTTTTGAAGGGGTATTTATACACCATTCTTGATTGTGTATCGTCTGCCCATTCAATATTTAATCTAAATAAATTATTTAAAAGTCCCATATAGGCCTCCTTTATCTTAAATCGTGAAACTGATTCGCGCCTTCGCGCGCTAAGTTATATATAGTATAACACTAATATTATATTTTTTCAATCTTTTGCGTGATATTTTTTTAAAAATACTTTTACCTATGGGAAAAAATAAACTTTTTCGCATTATTTGCCAATTTTTACGCAGTAAAAACAAAAAGTGTTAAAATCCACGGCCAAAAAACTTGTTTTTTTATATTTTGCTAAAAAATTCTGCCTTTATTACAAGTGACAGGGTAACAAAATCGCTTTCCGAAAGGGTTTCGCCACGCGCTAAAATATCTATATTGCACTTTGTAAGCAAATCTTCCGCGCGCTGTTTATCTATTTTAAGCCATTCGCGAAGGTTGTTAACGAGTGTTTTTCTGCGTGATAAAAAGGCGGTGCGAACGGTATCGCGGTAAATCTTTTTATCCACTTCGGGATATTTATCACGGTCAAAAACAATCTTAACCACGGCGCTATCCACGTTAGGCGCGGGGAAAAACATCGTTCTTGGAACGCTTAATATTCTTTCTGAAGAGGCAACTAAGTTTATGCTTGCGGTTATTGCGCCGTAATCTGCAGTTCCTTCACGCGAGCAAATTCTTCTTGCAACCTCATCCTGCACCATAATAACTATACCCTTACAAAGCTGTGATTCTTCCACAAACTTCATAATAATAGGGGTTGTGATATAGTAAGGAAGGTTTGCAACCAGCAAATATTCTTCGCCAATTCTATTTTCTATTTCCTGCGTTTTTTCACGCATGATATCTTTAAAGGTGATATCGCAGTTTTCTATTCCGGCAAGGTTTTCGCCCAAAACGGGGGCTAACGTCCTATCTATTTCGTAACCGTAAACGTATTTAGCCTTACTGCAAAGCACCTTTGTTAAAGTGCCTGCGCCACAGCCGATTTCTAAAACGGGGGTATCTTTATTAACGCCACCTTTATCTGCAATGGCTTCTAAAAGATTACCGTCACTTAAAAAGTTTTGACCGTATTTTTTACTGAATTTAAAGTCGTGCTTTTTTAAAAGCTCGCCAAGCTTCATAATCTTCCCCCCAATTTGCTTTCGCAAAAGAATCGGCTGGCATTTTTAGCCACTATTTTAATAAAGTCCTCTAAGGGCAAGCCGTAAACTTCCGCCATTTTAATATATACTTCCCTTACCCTTTGCGGTTCGTTAAGCTGACCGCGATAGGGAACGGGCGTCATATAGGGGCAGTCCGTTTCGCAAACCACCCTATCTATGGGTATGCTTTTAATTATATCTTCCTTTTTAGCGTTTTTAAAGGTTATTGCTCCGCCGAATGCAAAATATGCGCCCAGCTTTAAATATTCGCTCGCGCTTTCTGCGCTTTCTGAATAACAGTGCATTAAAAAGCCCTTCTTTAAATTGGGCGCGTGCTTAGAAAGTATGCTGAGCATATCTTGCGTTGCTTCCCTAGAGTGAATAACCACCGGAAGATTAAGCTCCCCTGCTATTTCTAACTGCTTGTTAAAGGCTATTTTTTGCTCTTCCTTGTTATCCTTACCGTAATGGTAATCTAAGCCAATTTCGCCAACAGCCAAGCATTTTTCACGCTTTAATAGCGGAATAAGTTGAGCTATAACGCTATTATCAAGCGTTTCGCAGTCTGATGGGTGAACGCCTGCGGTAAAGAAAACGTTTTCATTTTGCTCTGCAATACGCGCGCTTTCAACAGAGCTTTGCAAATGATAGCCAACGGTAATAATTTTATTAACACCTGCCTGACTTGCTCTTTGAATAAGCTCTAAAGGGTTTTGATATCTGCTATCGGTTAGGTGTGCGTGGGTATCAATCATTATCTTACAACGCTACCAACCGGCATTTCGGGTGCGGGCTCTACTAAGGTAACTACCCCGTCCTTTTCGGCGCAAAGAATCATACCTTCGCTCTTAACCCCGCGAAGCATTGCAGGCTTAAGGTTAGCAACGAGTATTACCTTTTTACCCACCATTTGTTCGGGTGTGTAATATTTTGCAATACCGCTTGCAACCGTTCTTTGCTCGTCACCTAAAGAAAGAGTAAGCTTTAAAAGCTTATCGCTCTTTTCCACCCTTTCACAAGCGGTAACCTGAGCGACTCTTAAAGATATTTTAGCAAAATCTTCTATGCCGATTTCTGCCTTTTCTTCAACCTTTTCTGCCTTCTTTTCTTCCTTTTTAGCATACTTAGCGGCTATTTCTTCCGCTTTTTTATTAACCTCGTTTGCATCTAGGCGGGCAAAAAGAGTTTCCGGGTTTTCGGTAACCTTGTTACCGTCCGGATATAATCCAAATTCGCCAAGCTTGTTATAATCGCGAAGCTCAACGTTTAACTGCTTAAGCGCAACTGCTGCCGTTTGAGGCATAAAGGGGTAAAGCATACTGGTTGCCATAGCAATACACTCAGTGAGGTTATACATAACCTCTTTAAGTCTGGGCATAGTAGCTTCTTCCTTTGCAAGCACCCAAGGCGCGGTTTCATCAATATATTTGTTAGCCCTGCGAAGCAAGGTGAATATACAACCGATAGCATCTGCAATCTTGAACTCATCCATAAGCGCGCTAACCCTTGCGTAGGTTGAACAAGCAAGCTCCTTAAGCTCGCCGTCTACCTCTTCGGTTACACCGCTTCTTTCAACAATGCCGCCAAAATACTTGTTAGTCATAGAGATAGTTCTTTTTACAAGATTGCCGTATACGTTAGCAAGCTCTGCGTTTATTTTTTCGGTCATAAGATTCCAAGAAACAAGACCGTCGTTATCAAAGGGCATGCTTGCAAGTAGGTAATAACGAACTGCGTCTACACCGTAAACGGAAGCAAGATCGTCCGCATAAAGCACGTTACCAACCGACTTACTCATCTTACCGCCTTCCTGAAGTAGCCAGGGGTGACCGAATATTTGCTTTGGTAAGGGCTCGCCCATTGCCATTAGGAATATGGGCCAGTAAATAGTGTGGAATCTAATGATATCCTTACCGATAACGTGAACGTTTGCAGGCCAATATTCGTTATAAAGCTTGCCGTGGTTGCCGTCTGCATCAAAGCCGATACCCGTTATATAGTTAGTTAACGCATCTAACCAAACGTAAACTACGTGTCTGTTATCAAAGTCAACGGGAATACCCCACTTGAATGACGTTCTTGAAACGCATAAATCCTGAAGCCCGGGAAGTAAGAAGTTATTCATCATTTCGTTTCTTCTTGAAACGGGAACTATAAAGTCGGGATTAGCGTTGATATGGTCTATAAGCTTTTGAGCGTACTTACTCATCTTAAAGAAGTATGCTTCCTCGTGCGCCTTCTTAACCTCTCTTCCGCAGTCCGGACATTTGCCGTCTACAAGCTG
>JAZSMG010000040.1:0-26500 GCA_045535775.1 Christensenellaceae bacterium
GGTTTTTAAAAAAAGTGCCTATTTTTAATATTTTTTTTATTTTTTTATTTTTGAAAACATTTTAATGCTTATTTCTTACGCTTTAGATACAGTTTTTGTTTAAAAAATGTGAATTTTGTTACTTTTTAACTTTTTACAAAGAACAAAATTAAAGCCTGTAACCGATTTGTTTTGCGTTTTTTGGTCGATTACGGGCTTTATTTTTTAAAATTTAATTTTTATCAATTGCAATGCATTATTTTTTAAGCTTCATCATAAATACGCTCTGCATTGATTAACGCTTCGTTATTTTTTCCTATAACAATATTTTCCCAATCCTGCAAGCTTCCCCCGTAGTATACCGTTTGCAAGCCCTCACAGCCCTCAAACGCGCTAATACCGATAGAGGTTACAGAGCTTGTTATTTTAATGGATTTTATATTGCTGTTAACGAATGCGTACGCGGATATTTTCGTTGCTTCCTTTAGCACTACCTCGCTTATTTGCTCGCCCTGAATAATTAAAGTGTTTGCATAATATAGAGGGTTAGAAAAAACGCCGTCAAACTCTATTTGAGCCCAATCGTCTATGCTTCCGGCGTAATTTACGTTAACTAAATCGCCACAGCTTGAAAAAGCACCATGCCCCATAGAAATTACCGATTTACTTATCCATAAAAATTGCAATTTAACGCAATAATCAAAAAGATTACTAGGTATATGGGTAACACCTTCCCCTATGGTTGCGCTCGTTAAAGAGGTGCAATAATTAAAGGCATTCACACCAATAGAAGTGACGTTATTTGGAATTACGATAGAGGTTAAACCGGTGCATCCCCTAAACGAGTGAGCACCAATCGTGGTAAGTGAATTAGGTAGAGTAACAGAGGTTAGCTTGGTACAGTTGTAAAAGGCATACCCTTCAATGGTAGTAACGCTATCGCCTATTACGATATCAGTTAAATTCACACAAGAAAGAAAAGCAGAATCGCCAATAGCAGTCACCGTGCTTGGTATAACTATATAACTTATTTTATCGTTCATATAAAAGGCGTAGCTTGCTATACGGCTAACAGGCTTTCCATCATACTCACAAGGTATAACCAATTCCGCCGGAGTATTATCTTCGTTTGCCAATTTTACTTCGTAAGTGTTATCGCTTAATAAAGAAAAGGTAAAATATTCTGCCGAGCTATATTCCCATTCACCGCATATTGAGCATTTTTTATCACTAAAGCTATGCCCTAATTTATCTATTTTCTCTTGCTTAATTAGCACCTCACCGCAAACTAAGCAGTGCTTGCCTTCCGTTAAACCGCTTTCCGTGCAAGTGGGGGCTTTGGCAACGTCAACAACTTCAGTATGACCGGTAGCAGGAACTACGTTTTGTTTTACTGTAACCTCGCCGCAAACCGAGCAGTGCTTACCCTCTGTTAAACCGCTTTCCGTACAGGTGGGCTCTACCGCGCCATCTTTAACTTCTGTGTGACCGATAGGTAATTCTTGAGCTTCACCGCAAATTTCACAAACCGCCGGAAGGGTACAGTCATCGCTCTTCCAGCTATGAACGCAATCGGGCGAAGAGCTTATAGTGGAATTTTCGTTTTCTTTGCAAGAAAAGGTAAAACAAGAAATTAAACTAACGGTTAAAATGATTAGAAAAAGGTTTGTAAATTTCAGTTTTTTCATAAAATTCTTACCTCCTTGTAAAATTACGAATTTATTTGTAAATAAATTATACCACACGCAACGCATCAATGCAATAGAAAAAGAAAAATTTATTATTAAAAAATCCGTTAAGAGAGCTTATCCTGCTTTCCCAACGGATTTTCATTATTTTTCATTTAATTTTGTTTTTAACTCAAAAATACTTTAATCAAACTAATTACAGCATTATTTTAACGCTTTTGCCGTTTATTTTGCAAAAACACCTTCTGCAGTTAGGTAATGAGTAGCATTCCAATTTTGAGAGCCGAATAGCCACGTCCAACCGCTTTCAAACCAACCGTTTGCCCTTAAAGAGATTTGAGCTTGTTCAAAGGTTGCGCCAACGGTTGAGTAAGGAACGAATATTTCAAAGGTGGTAAAATATCCGCCACCGGCAACCTCTTCAGTCTTGCAGTACGCGTATGTTTGAGCCGCAGCGCTTTCATTTCTGGTAGTTGCCATTATTTGCGCGTCACTGCCGTTCAAGCGGAATTCTACGTTCATAAAGGTATGCCAATTGTTTGAATTATCTAACGAAAAGCTGGGACCAACTTGGTGCAATACCGTTGCAGCAAGATAAATACCCTTTTCATCCTTCGTGCCCATTATAGTTAAGGTTGCGCCGTTTGCATTGGTGGTTATACTGTTAGATAGCACCGTTTCAGTCCAAACAGAGTCATCTAAAACGCCGTCTAATAAAGCGTTGCCAACCTTCATAGCTTCTTTGCGGTAAACACCGCCGGAGGTTAGATAACCGAATGCCTGTGACCAGCATACGTCTACCCAAGCAAAAGCCGCGCCGTTCATACCAATCTTAAGCTTATACTGCTCACTGTTACCGCGAACGTAAAGCTCTACCACGGTAACTAGCTTACCTTCGCTATTTTCGGTGGTAGAAGCAATACCGCAATCCACGTTAGCAGGGAGAATTAACTTGCCGTCAAAGAACATTAAGGTAAGATTTAAGTCGTTTAAGTAAATTTCTATATTATCGTTCTTCCACCAGCTACCGGGTGAGCAATCGTAAGCAGACCACTTGCCGTGAACTATTTCAAAGGCTAAATATGCGTTCGTGCCAATGACTTTACCGTGCACGGTAACGCTCAAGTTAGAGTTTGACCTAGTTAGAGCTTTACTTGCATATTCGTTTTCACTAATAACGCCGTCTAGTACAATACCCTCGTTAGGTACTTGTGTAGAAGCTAAGCCATTTTCAGTAATAAATAGGTTTGCCTTTAAGGGTGCAACGAATTCAGATAAACCGCCCAGTCTTTGATAGCTGTGCCAATCGGTATTCCAATCGGTATAGCTATGCGCTATCATATCACTTTGCATATACGCGTTTTCGTTAGGCGTTTTCCAAGCGTAATTAAGCTGAACGCTTTCGCCCCAGTTTGCTATTAGTTCTTTTGCAACGAAAATTTCCGCCTTATGTAAATATTTACCGTTTTCCTGCTTTTGCACCTTATAAACAAAATTACTTACGCCTGCGCCTTGTCCTTTTACGTTCACATAAGACTGCATACCCTTGTTAAGCTTAAATTCAAAGTTAGTGCTTACGTACCAAGGCTCGCTATCGCCTGCGCTAACCGAGCTGTTAAACATACCCTCTGTGTAAATAAACACACCGCTTTGAGTTTTAATTGCGTTAACGGAATAATATCTGCCGTCATCAAGTAAAACGTTGTCAGTCTTTTTTGTGTAGCATTCATCAAGTATACCGTCAACGGTAATACCGTCTATTTCAGGATAAGCAACCGTAACCTTTACTTGCTTTTCCATTTCTAAGCATTTAACGCGAATAACCGTTTCGCCCGCGCTAATACCGCAAACGTTACCCTTTTCATCTACCGTTGCTATATCTTCGTTATCAGATAAAAATTCAACGTAATAGTTCATCTGGGGGAATTGCTTAACGGTAAGCTGTTTAATGATTTGACTGTCGCTATAATCAACACGTAATTCTTCAGGCACTTCTATATCGAACGTAGAATTATTATAACCTAACGATTCATCTATTCCAAGCAGGTAATTTACCGCGCCGTTGGTGTATTTAACAAGCTCGCTATATACCTCTGACTGCGCGCCCTTTTGAAGCAATTCACGGCTTGCTACGTGAGCAACGCTCTCGCTAACGGTAGAAGATGAATATAGGTAATCTTCGCCACTCTTAATATAAGCGATAGCCGTAAATCCTCTGTTAAGGTTTTTGTATTTTAAGTCTACGATAGAGCCTTGAATGTAATTTTCAATTATGCCGTCGCCGTTAAAATCACCGTTTAAAACGTTACATTTTAAGTTAAGGAATTCAACGCCTGCTTCTTCTAGCCTAGCAATATAATCGCCCTTTAACTGGTATTCGTTTAAGTAATCAGTGGGGATTATAATCATGCCGTATTTATAGCCGTTTTGCGGGTTATAATTACTTATCTTTGCATTAAAACGAAGCCCTATAGGTTCGTTATCGCGTATTTCAACGTCGTTAGTCATACTAACGTATTCTTTAAGTTCGGGGGCTTTTCCTTCCTTTAGGTTGCTTAATTTTTTAATAAAGCTTTCACCTAAATAGCGTTGCCCAATTGCGTTAAAGTGCCAACCGTCGTGTTGGGTTAATCCTCTACAATCAACGTAGTCAACGTTAATAATATCTTCTTTATCAGCAATAACCCTCATATCGCTTCTTACCTTTTCTTCAAAGGCCGGGCCACCTGCGTGTGCAGTGTTCCAGCTGGGCAAGCCAAACACGAAGGGCATTTCGCTTAAATCTGCACCCGATATTTTAGAAAGGTCCGCCCTCATATCAGCAATAAGGGTTGTTAAAAGCTCCGTATAGGCAGATGCCATTTCTAACGAGCCCATTTCCGCCTCACCTTGCATCCACCAAAGACCTTGAATTACAGGCTCATAGCCCATTTGAACAAGCTTAGCAAGCCCCGTTTTAACGGTTTGCATAAATCTTGAATACATTGCACCGATTTTGGGGTTTAAGGTTGTATCTATATTATGATTTTTAATATACGTAGGTGAGGTCCAAGTACCCTGTTGCAAAGAAACGGAATAATACTTATCGGGGTAAAGGTGAGTTGCACCCCAAGCGCATTTAATAACCGCGTTCATTTCGCCGTTATCTGCAAGCGCGTAAGCCATGCCTATTTCTGCACCGGAAGAGGAAGCATCCTTACCCAAGCCAAGCTTTACAGGCTGGAAGTCGCCACCTAAATCAGAGCCGTAGCGCTCGTTATTATCGTAATATAAAACGTTATCAAAGCCGTTTGCAAATCTACTATCCGCGCCCAAAACACCACCGGTATCCTGACCGTAACCTACCGCGTTAGACTGACCTGCTATTAAATAAACGTTTATAACGCCCTTGTGATCTATCACCGTTGCATTTGCCTCCGTTTTTGGTTGTGTAAATAAAAATGCGGTAAAAAGAGTTAAGCACATTGCAGTAAAAGAAAGTAAAATTTTAACACCTAATTTTCTTTTCATCATCATACCCTCCTTAACCGTAAATATCTTCCCCGTAAGGATCATCTGAAGCAGACCAATCTTCCACAGAAGAACTATCTTCACTTGAAGAACTATTAGAGCTATCTTCCTCAAAAGAACTGTCATCAGCCGAAGATGAACTGTTTTCTTCCTCCAAAGAACTGTCTTCGCTTGAGGACTGCTCTTCGCTTACGCCTTGAGACTGACTAATTTCTTCACTTAACGAAGAGCTTTGCTCTTCGCTACCACCGCTATTTCCCTGATTGCACGCAAACGCTAAAGAAAGCGCCAAGGTTAACAATGCGGTTAAAAATAAGATTAAGAATTTTTTTAACACCATATTCTCCTTTTCCCCTTTGGGGGAATATCTTTTTAACGGAGTTTCCGCTTATGTATTGTATTTTAATACTTACAGTATTAATTGTCAAGTGCAAAATTTGCTAAAATGTAGACAAAATTTGTCTTTTAGCTTTAAAAATTAACTAAAAAACTTTTTAGATAAATTTTTGTTAAAAATTTTTACCTTTCCTATTTACAAACGCAATTTTTTTTGGTATACTTTAAAAGGAAAAGAAGGTTACGTTTATTTACAAGCACTGTTAAAACGTACCGCAAAATTAAAAATTAAAAATTTAAAACAGAGGATAACGTTATGGGAAAATTTATTATTAAGAAAACACCTACCGGTATGTTCAATTTTAGTCTACTTGCTGCAAACAAAGAAAAAATTGCAGTATCTTCACAGGTATACACCACTAAAGCCGCTTGCAAGAAGGGTATGGAAAGCATTGGTAAGCACGCAGTTAAATGTATTGCGGAAGACCGTATAGAAGACCAAACCTTAAAAACCCCCACCGCAAAAACCTGCCCCAAATTTGAAATTTACTTTGATAAAGCGGGCTTATTTAGATACCGCCTTATTGCTTCTAACGGCGAAAGCATCGCCATGAGCGAAGAGGGCTACAAATCTAAAAGCGGTGTTTTAAACGGCATCAAGAGCGTTTCCGTTAACGCAGTTGATGCAGAAATAATTGATGAAACCGTTTAACAACCTTCGCAAAAATACGTTTTAGACCGTTAACATTTTAACAATTATAATAATTTAAAACAAAAAAGCAGTGAGTTTTTCACTGCTTTTTTGTTTAAATATAGCGTTAATCGCGCTATAGCGCAACTTTTAAACTGTAAAAGCGTTCTTACAAAAACTGCAAGAACGCCTTTTTTTATCCTAATTTAATTATCTTTGAACGCGACCGCTCCCGTCACCGCCGGCAAGCTTTTCTACTTCTGCAACGCCAACTCTGTTATAATCGCCTTCTACAGAGTGCTTTAATGCAGATGCAGCAACTGCAAATTCAATTGCGCCTTGGGTTGATTTTCCGTTTAATAAAGCGTAAATTAAGCCACCGCCAAATGAATCGCCACCGCCAACTCTATCTACTATATGAAGGTGGTAAGACTTAGAGAAGCAGTAGTTTTCGCCGTCGTAAAGCATGCCTGCCCAGTCGTTATCGCTTGCAGAGATAGAGGAACGTAAAGTAATTGCAACCTTTTCAAAGCCAAACTTATCTGCAAGCTGTTTTGCAACTGACTTATAGCCCTCATGGTTAAGCTTTCCGCCGTAAATATCCGTATTTTCTGCTTCTATACCAAAAACGTCTTTAGCATCTTCTTCGTTAGAAATGCAAACGTCTACGTACTTGCAAAGCTCACTCATAACCTCGCGCGCCTTATCCCTTGACCATAGCTTTCCGCGGTAGTTTAAATCGCAAGAAACCTTAACGCCCATAGCCTTTGCCTGCTTGCAAGCTTCTAAGCAAATTTGGGGAAGATTTCCGCCTAAAGCGGGGGTAATGCCTGTAAAGTGAAACCAGTCTGCCCCTTCAAAGATTTCTTTCCAGTTAAAATCGCTTAAGGATGCTTCGGCAATAGCGGAATGAGCTCTATCGTAAATACAAACTGAACCGCGTTGAGAAGCGCCCTTTTCTAAGTAATAAATACCAACTCTATCGCCACCGCGAACAACCTTAGAGGTATCTACGCCAAAGTAACGAAGTGAATTTACTGCCGCTTGACCTATTGCGTGCGCGGGAAGCTTGGTAACGTAAACGCTATCTAAGCCGTAATTAGCAAGTGAAACGGCAACGTTAGCTTCACCACCGCCAAAGGTGGCCTGCATTTGATCGTTTTGAAAAAATCTATAATAGCCGTTGGGTGCAAGGCGAAGCATAAGCTCGCCAAAGGTAACTACTCTTTTCATTTTACTTTTCCCCCTTCATTTTTTCAAGAGCTTCTTTTACAAAAAAGCTTCCGCCGATAGCAGCAATCTTATCGAATGCTAAAAACTCGTCTATATTACTTCTGTCAACATCGCCGGTAGGAATAAATTTTACCTGTGGGAAGGGTGCTGAAAGAGCCTTAATGGCCTTTAAACCGCCGTAAACGTTTGCGGGGAAGAACTTAACGGTAGTAATACCAAGCTCTAACGCCTGCATAATTTCGGTGGGGGTTACACAACCGGGATAATAGGGAATTCCCCTTTCGTTGCACATTTTAGCAACGGCAACTGATAAGCCGGGTGAAACTATAAAGGTTGCGCCAGCCTTAAGAGCAGCTTCGCATTGTTCTGCGTTTATAACCGTACCTGCGCCGATTTCCATATCGGGATAATTTTTGCAAGCGTAAGCAATAGCTTCTGCAGCGCAAGCGGTACGGAAGGTAATTTCCGCACAATTTATTCCGCTATTTTTTAAAGCGGTAAGTATAGTATCTGTTTCGCTTAGTTCTTTAATAACTACTACGGGAATACATCTTTCCATTATTCTACCATCCTTTTAGCGTTATAGTAACAAATATTTTTAACAAGCTCAACTGCGCTTTCGCCGTCGTATTCGCCTTTTTCAACCAAATTACCAACGTAATCGCATAAAATACGGCGGAAAAAATCAAAACGGCAATAGCTTGAAAAGCTTCTTGAATCGGTTAGCATACCAAGATTATTGCCAAGACTTGAATACTCTGAAATAATCTTTAAGTTGCGCCTAATACCTTCAACGGTATCGTTAAACCACCAAGCAGCGCCCATTCTTACCTTTCTAAACGCGCCCGTTAAGCAAGCGATAGAAGATAGGTTGCCGTCGTTAAGGGTATAAACAACCGTTTGAGGTCTTTCTTCATCAGGAATCTTATTGAAAAATTCAATCAAATTAGAAACGGTGGGAAGCTCGCTTATAACGTCAAACCCGCTATCTGGCCCACAAACGCCAAAGGTTTGGGGATTTACGTTTCTGGTTACCGCAAAGTGAAGCTGAACGGTTATATCGCGCTTTGCGTATTGCTTGCAAAGCCACACCAAAATAAAGCCTTTAAGTCTTTCCTTTTCTTCTTGGTTAAGAGCGCCTATTTTATTGAATAAAGCTTCAGCCTCTTCCTTCGTTGCATAACCCAAGGGGAACTGCTCCATTCCATGGTCTGCCATACGGCATCCCTTTTGAACGAAATAGTCCAAACGGCAAGATAAAGCGGTCAATAGGTCGGTTAACGAGCATATTTGCATATTCGCGCTATCTGCTAGCTTAGCTATATATTCCCTCTCAAAAGCAAATAGCTTGTCTGGGCGGAAGGTGGGTGTAACCTTTAAATCACCGTAATTTTTATGATCTAAAAGTCCGTCTACGGGATCGTCCGTAGTGGCAATAAATTCCACCTTAAAGCTCTTTAAAAGCTCTTGAACGGTTAAATCCTTAAGCTTTTTATTTGCAAGCTCGTAAATGCGTTCTGCCGTGCTTGCGTTAAGTGGCATATCTATACCGAAGATTTGTTTTAACTCTAAATGCGTCCAGTAATAAAGAGCGTTACCTATTAGATTGGGAACTATTTCTGCATACTTAAGAAATTTCTCCTTATAGCTTGCATTTCCCGTAATATAATACTCATCTACCCCGTTAAGACGCATAGCGCGCCATTTATAGTGGTCACCGGCAAGCCAAAGCTCGCCAATATCGGCAAAGGAAGAGTTTTGGGCTATCTTGGTTTGGTCTAAATGACAGTGATAGTCTATTATAGGTAAATCCTTTACCTCGTTATATAATTTTTTAGCGCTTTCGTTATAAAGCAAAAGGCTATCGTTAAAAAAAGCACTCATTATAATTATACACCTGAATATGAAGCAAAGCCGCAGTCAATGGGTAATACTACGCCGGTAATAGCAGAAGCGGAATTATCGTCGCAAAGGAATAGAGTTGCGCCAAGTAATTCTTTAGCATCAACGAATCTGTTCATAGGCGTACCGTTAAGAATTTTTGCACTTTTTGCGGTGGGAGTTCCGTCTTCATTAAATAATAATTTGTAGTTCTGCGCAGAAACTAAAAATCCGGGAGCTATTGCGTTGCAACGAATGCCCGTGCCTGCAAAGTGGGTTGCAAGCCATTGTGTGAAATTAGAAATACCTGCCTTAGCAGCTGAATACGCGGGTATCTTGGTAAGAGGTGTATATGCGTTCATGGATGAAATATTTAATATACATCCCTTCTTATTTCCAACCATATCCTTAGCAAATACTTGGGTGGGAAGTAAAGTTCCTTGGAAGTTTAGCTTAAACACGAAGTCAACACCGCTTGCATCAAGATCAAAGAATGACTTACCGCCCTCTTTTGCTTCGTGCTGGTATTCGTTATCAGTGGTCGCTCTGGGGTTATTACCTCCTGCGCCGTTAACTAAAATATCGCAAGCACCTAAATCTTTTAAAACCGCCTGATGCACTTCTTCAAGACTTGCAGGCTCTAAAACGTTAGCCTTGTAGCCTTCGCAAATAAAGCCTTCAGCCTTAAGCTCATCAGCAAGCTTTTTAACTGCATCTTCGTTAAGATCTAAAGCGGCAACCCTTGCACCGCTTTGAGCAAACGCGCGAGCCATAGCACCGCAAATAAGACCGCCTGCGCCGGTTACGACTACTACTTTTCCACTAAAATCTATATTTAAAGGAAGTTCTATCATAATTCACCTCTTATAATTATTTATCAAATTTTTCAAGCATATCCCAAACGCCAAGCATATACATAATACCAAGCGCTCTATCGTATAAACCGTAACCGGGGCGCACCGTACCGGGGCCTTCATTCCATAAATGTCTGCCGTGGTCGGGGCGAATATATCCCTTAAATCCGCAATCGTGATAAGCCTTTAATATTTCTAAAATACCGGTATCGCCGTCGCAATCACGGTGGCTAGCTTCAGAAAAATCCCCGTTTTCAAAGTGCTTTACGTTACGAATATGAGCAAAAGCAATTCTATCGCAATGCTTTCTTACGATTTCTGCCACGTTATTAGCGGGGTTTGCGTTTAAACTGCCTGAACAAAGGGTTAAGCAGTTATATTCGTCGTCTACCATTCTTAAGAAACGGTCTATACTGGGCTCGTCAACCAACAATCTGGGAAGTCCGAAGATATCCCATGGGGGATCATCCATGTGGATTGCCATTTTAATATCGCATTCACGGCAAGTAGGCATAATTGCTTCTAGGAAATATTTTAAATTTGCCCAAAGCTTTTCGTGGTCTACCCCTTCGTAAGCCTTAAAGAGCTCGTCTAGCTTAGCCATACGCTCCGGCTCCCAACCGGGGAAGGACATATTGTACTTTTCAGTAAAGTCCAAAATGTATTTAGCCATAGCGTTATAATCGTCCTGAATCATATTCTTTTCATAGAAAAGAGCGGTAGAACCGTCCCCTACCTCGTGGAAAAGATTACTTCTCGTCCAGTCGAATATAGGCATGAAGTTATAGCAAATAACCTTAACGCCAAACTTAGAAAGATTGCGAATGGTCTGCTTATAGTTTTCGATATATAAGTCGCGAGTGGGTAACCCGATTTTGATATCGTCATGTACGTTTACAGACTCTACTACGTCTATATTAAAGCCGTACTTATCACACTGCTCTTTTACCCTTGCAATTTCCTCTTCTTGCCAAATTTCGCCGGGCATTTTATCGTGTAGAGCCCAAACGATACCTTCTACACCGGGAATTTGCTTAATATCTGCAAGACTGATACGGTCGTTTCCCTCGCCGTACCAACGAAAAGTCATTTTCATAATATTTTATATTCCTCTGTTTTTAGTTTTGTTTTTAAAGCTTTAATTAATGATTAACTAAGGCTATGGCACTAAATAAGCCTTAGATGCGAGTTAGAGTGGTGAAACCGAGCATTGACCGACGGGAGTTTACTTGGCGTAAATGACCGAGGGCAAGCGCAAGGCTTCGCCACCATAACGAAGGGCGATGAGTAAAAAGAATTTTAGAATAAGCGTAGCGATAAAGCGTTTAGATACGAGTAAGAGAAAAAACTGCGGATTTAGCAAGGGATTGTACTTGCCGTACATGACCGAGGCAAGCGCAAGCCTTCGCCGCTATAATAAAAGTTAATCTCACACAAAAGCTAATGGCTATGGCACTAAATAAGCCTTAGATGCGAGCAGTTGGCACAAACAACGAGTATTTTACGAGGGCGCGTACTTGGCGTACGTAACCGACGTAAAAATGTAGTTTTTGTGACAAATGCGAAGTATATAAGGCTTATTTTTTGGGTTTGCGAATACGATTAAGCTTCTTATTCATCTTTAAAAGCTCTTCTTTGGTAAAGTTAACGTTAGCCATACCTATCATGCTAGCCAAGCGAAGAACGGTAAAGCCTCCCATCATTTGCATTAGACCGCCATCCATCTTAAGATCAACGTCAAATCCGCCAGATTTCTTTTCGCCTTTATCCTTCTTACCTGCGTTCATCTTCTTCTTAATATTAAGACCAACGCCAACAAACCAAAGCTTTCCTCTAAAGCAGCTCATAATATCGGAAATCTTATCGTTAAGTGAAAATCTTCCTTCGGGAGCGTCAATATCAAACCAGTTCAGTATTGCACCCTGTTCCTTTAAGCGATATTCTTCGTTAAATACTTCTACCTTGCGAATAATACCCTTATCGGTAAATTCGCCGGCCTTTGCAACGATTTCACTTTCGCCAACGTTTGAAACCTCAAAATAGAAGAAATGGTCGGGAGCGGTTTTCTTACCAACGCTTTCGCCGTTAACGAAAAGCTCAACCTCGGGTAAGTTAGAATATACGGTAACCTTAGTTACGTCCTCTACACGGTCAATATATCTCTTTCCGCAAAGATGAACGAAGGGCTCGTCTGAAAGCCAAGCCTTATACGCGTAGAATGAATCCTTTTTATATTTACGGTCAAAGGTTACCAATCCCTTGTGGTTTTGACCGTTTTCGCCACCCTCTGCACGAGCGTCTGCACCAAAGTCGAACATATTCCAAACGTGGGTTGCCCATAAATACTTACGGCTAAACAACTGTTTAATAAGCTCTTCGTGGTAATACGCTTGATATTCTTCGGTATAGTCGCCTTGGAAGGGGTTACTGCTGTGCCAATTTAACGCTTCACAGCCGTATTCTGAACAACCAATAGGAATATTGGGGTGCATTGCGTGGAATTTATCAAACCAAGGTCCGTTCATGCTAGTATCCCCACCGTACCAACCAAAGTAGTGGTTATAAGAAACTACGTCGGGAATTTGCAAGTAGGGATCATCCATCTTACACATAGAAACGGCTGCAATAGTAGTTAAACGGGTTTTATCCATTTCGTGAACTAAATCGTTTAAGATGCGATGGTTTTCTAATAAATCGTCATCAGAGCCGGCAATAGATATTTCGTTAGAAAGTCCCCATACTACGATTGAGGGGTGATTGTAGTTTTGATATACTAATTCCTTCATTTGAGAAATAGTATTTTCTCTTCCGGTGGGCATATGTCTTGAAATATAGGGAATTTCTGCCCAAATAACAAGACCTCTTTCATCACATAAATCATAAAAATACTGATCGTGCTGATAGTGAGCAAGACGAATAGTTGTTGCACCAACTTCACATATTAAGTCCATATCCTCTTCGTGATGTTCAGGTAATAATGCGTTACCTAATCCCCATCTATCCTGGTGGCGGGATACACCGCGTAAGGGATATTCTTCGCCGTTTAAAATAAATCCGCGGTTGGGATCAATTTCAAAGTTTCTGCAACCGAAGCGAGTGCTGATTTCATCAATTGCTTCACCGCCAACGGCTATTTCCGCCTTTAAGCTATATAGATAAGGATCTTTTCTTCCGTGCCATTTGTGAACGCCCAAAATTTCAAACTGAGCCTCTGGCTTATCGCATTCCTTCATTTCAAGCACGTTACCTTCTCTATCGCAAAGGGTGAATATATATTTTTCACTTCCGCTTGCTCCCTTAACGTAAGCTTCAACTGCAACGCTTGCATCGTTACCGCTTACGGTAGGGGTTACCGCAATACCGGGTGCGCCGTAATATTCAAGGTCAAAGTGAGTTTCGGGTACGCAAATAAGATTTACGTCACGATATAAACCGCCGTAGAAGGTAAAGTCTGCCATTTGGGGATAAACGGTTTCGTTAGGAGCGTTATCAACTGCAATAGAAATCACGTTGCTTTCTTCTAAATCATTCGTTAAATCAACACGCCAGGTAGAATAACCGCCGTCGTGATGAGCAAGCTTTTTGCCGTTTAAGTATAAATCGGCAGAAGAGTTTGCGCCCCTAATTTCTATAAAGCATTTACCATATTCGGGTAATTCACTTTTTGCTAACGACTTGGTATAAATACATGTTCCGCGGAAATAATCGTTACCGCCGTCTTGACCGTCTACTGCGTTCCAAGAATGTGGTAAATTTACCACTTCACAGTTTTCGCAAATTGCGTTTATATCTGCGCAATCCTTTACAAAAGACCAATTTTGGTTAAAGTTAATAATTTTTCTCATTTATTCCCTCCGTAAGACAAATTTGCCTTCTAAGTTAATATTTATAACCTAATGATTATACCTTATACTTAGTAGAATGTCAATATTTTTTTGAAAAATAGTGAAGTATTGGTATAAAAAATTTAAGGA
Source organism: Christensenellaceae bacterium (assembly GCA_045535775.1). Lineage (GTDB taxonomy): Bacteria > Bacillota > Clostridia > Christensenellales > Borkfalkiaceae > HGM11416. Next base: position 14,147 of record JAZSMG010000040.1, read on the forward strand.
TGTATAACCCTATTAGTACGAAACGAAACAATTTTTACATATTATTGACGTTTTTTTAAATTACTATTGACTTTTTTCAACTTTTATACTATAATGAAATTTGGTTGACAAAAAAAACTAAAAAGATTACAACCAAAAGAGGGAATTTATGGCAAATGAAAAGAAACTCCGTCCCTTTGGAATGAGGGACAAAATTTCGTACGCTGCCGGGGATTTAGGATGCAACATGAGCTTTGCTTTAAAAAGCAGCATTATGTTTGTATTCTGGACCCAGTTCATGCGTCTTGGCGAAACACTTTACGCAACGCTTTTACTTGTTGTTCAAATTTGGGATGCTATTAACGATCCACTATTAGGCTCTTTATTTGATGCTGACCGTAGACAATATAAACGCGGTAAATTTAAAACCTATATCTTTATTGGAGCTCTAGGATTACTCTTCTCTGGACTATTCTTCTTCTTACCTATACCCGGTGCTGATTTATGGTTAAGAGGAACTATGTTCGTATTAGGTTACATTTTATGGGATGCTTTCTACACGATTGCAAACGTTCCTTACGGCTCTATGTTATCCGTAATTACGACTGACGGCGCAGAAAGATCACAGCTTTCTACTTGGCGTTCAATCGGTTCTATGATAGGCAACATTATCCCCATGGTTCTTCTTCCCATGTTATGTTACGATGCAGCTAACAATCTTAAGGGCGAAGTTGTTTTCATTGCTGCGTTAGTAATGGGCGCTATCGGTTTAGCTTGCTTTATATTCATGTTAAAAACCACCACTATTAGAGTTGAAGAAAACTCCGTTACCATTAGTGAAGAAACTCCTAAATTTAACATTTTTAAAGCAATGGGTAATTTCCTTAAGAACCGTGCTGCAGTAGGCGCTACCCTTGCAGCTATGGCAATGTTTATCGGTATGCAAGGTTCTTCTTCTGCAACGACCGTTCTATTCCAATCTTATTTTGGTTCAGACCCCGCGCTTAAAGAGGTTGCAATGAAGGCTTCAGGTATTATCATGTTAATCGGATATTTACCCATGTTCTTATTCATGCCATTCATTAAAAATATCGTTAATAAGTACGGTAAAAAAGAAGCGTGCGCAGTTGGTTCAGCAGTAAGCTTATTCGGCGCTTTATTATTGTTCTTACCCTTAGGTAACGGTATAACCGGTCTTGTTGGTTACGTAATTGCCCAAGTATTCTTCGGTCTTGGTTTAGGATTCTATACCTGCGTAAGCTGGGCTCTTATGGCAGACGCTATTGACTATAACGAATGGAAATTCGGTTCTAAAGAAGAAGGTACAGTTTATTCTTTACACTCATTCTTCAGAAAATTAGCTCAAGGTCTTGGACCCTCAGCAGTAGTTCTTATTATGGGCGCTCTTGGTTATATTGGCGAAAACGAAGCTAATCAAACATTTGAGGTTGCTACTAATATGAAGTGGCTAGTTGCTGGTCTTTACACTTTTAGTGCTTTAGTAATGTTCCTTGCAATTGCTTTCGTTTACAATCTAAACAAAAAGAAGGTTGCTGAAATGACAAACGACTTAAGCGCAAAACGCAATAGCCTAAGCCTAACTGCATCTACTCCCGTTATTGATGAAGCAAGTCAACTCGTTGAAGAAAGCACTACAACGGAACAACCTGCAGACGATAAACCTATTGAATAATAATCGAATATCAAAAAAAGGCATCTATCCAAGATGCCTTTTTTATTTCCTTTTATGGCGTTAATCAACCTATAGGGCGATTTTACGCCCTTTTGTTTTCTTTAAGTATACCCTTTATAATTGCCGTTTGCAAGCGCCTTGGTAAAAGGTTAAGCAATATTAAAAGTGGGTTACGGTTTAAATTGTAAAGGTATTTTGGGTGCTTTGCAGTTATTGCCTTAAACGCCTTTTTTGCAACCCTTATAGGTTCTACGTTTTTAGCTTCAACGGAATCAACTATCTTTTTAAAGCGCTTTGCGTTATAGGTATAAATACGAGTTCGTGAGCAAAACTCATCAAGCTCATCCGTAGAATTTTTTAACAAGCCCGTTTTTACTGCACCGGGGCGAACAACGCTTACCTTAATACCTAAAAGCTGAAGCTCCATTCTAAGTGAATAAGCGTACTTTTCTAAAGCAGATTTAGTTATTGCATAAAGTCCTGTAAAGGGCAAAGGATCAAGTGGGGCAAGTTCGCTTGCCGTTATCACCACCCTGCTATTATTTTTTAGTAAAGGTAAAAGTGCTTTGTTTATTCTATAAACGCCAAACAAGTTAACGTTGAATGCGCGCACAAACCTTTCTTCGGTAATTTCCACCAAAGAATCCAAAATATAAATCCCTGCAAAATGCACCACCGCTTTAATTTCCTTGGTAACTGCAGTTATTTGCTCTACCGCCCTTAAAACGCTTTGCTCGCTTGTTACGTCTACCTCTATTGGAACAACGTTAGCGGTGGGGGATTCAACCCTTCTATCCAGCGCAAAAACAATGAAACCGTTTTTAGTTAGTAATTCAACCGTGGCTTTTCCCATTCCGCCATATGCACCTGTAACTACTGCATAATCCATAAAAATTTTCCTTATAAAAGTGTTATTAATCGACTTATAGCCCTATTTTTGTAAAAACCGCCGTTAAAAAGCGGCGGTTATATTTTTATTCAATTGCTAGTAAATATTTGCAAAGTAAGAAGACGTTCGTGTTTAAAATTACTTCGTTATTTAAAAATGAGGGTGTAAAATCCAACGTGCTTCTAAAGTATAAGCCAACGTCCTTTGCGGTGTGCTTTGCAGAGCGGTAAAGACCACCCGTTATTTTATCTTTACTTTCTGCTTTTTGTAAATCACCGGTTTCGTGGTCTGCAGTAACTATAATAGAATAACCGCCTTCTACTTTAGCAAGTTTTTCATCAACCGCCTTAACTGCGTTGTTGAAATCTGCCATATTATCTAACATAGCTTGAATATCGTTACTGTGTGATGCTTTATCTATCTTTGCACCCTCTATCATAAGGAAATATCCGGTGGGATAATTTGCTTCCATATAATCAATAGCAAAGCACGCAAGCTGAGTTAAGGTGGGTTTTACATCCGTGGGGTTTTGAGGAACTACTTCGTTAAATAAAGAAACGTATCTTTTACTTTCCGTGGTTAATTCGCTAAAGTTTTTAACCCAAGTCCAACCGTTTGCTTCAAATTGAGATTTATAAAGCGAATGATTGCCTGCACCTAAAAGTAAATCTAACTTACTTTCCTTTTGGCTTAATAAAATATCTTTAGTGTTATCCCTTGAATTTGCATGAGCAGAAAAGCCTGCAGGAGTTGCGCCGGTAATATCATCAGAGGTAACAACACCCGTTCCGTACTCGGCTTCCTTTGCAAGCTCCGTTATGGAAGTTAAATTATTAGAGCCACTGATTGCAAGATAACCGTTTTCTACCCTTTGACCTGTTGCCATAGCGGTTGCAGCAGCCGCACTATCGGTGTAACCTGATGATAGTGAATTAGTATCCACCGTAGTTTTTGTTTCAAAGCCGGAAAAGTACATACTTTCTTCAAAATAAAGCTCTGAATTATACACGTGATTCAAACCCATTCCGTCACCGATAAACAATACTACCTTGGGGGTAAGCGCGTTATCGTGATTAGGCACGTAAGGAACTGAATCATCTTGATTACAAGCAGTAAATGCAAAAACAACACATACTGCTAAGGCAAAAGAAATCAACCTACTGAATAAATTTTTCTTCATAATAATCTCCTAACGTTAGTATTAGAATTTAATTTTTTAACAAAAATTTTAGCTATAAGCAAGGCTTTGCCACTAAAAAATTAAGTTTATTTATCGCAAAAGCAAATCGCTACGATAAAATAAGCTTTAATTACGAGCAGTTAGCACAAACAACGAGTATTTTTATTCGGAGCGTAACGCCTTCACCGGATCCCTCTTAGATGCCATTAAAGCGGGAATCATACCGGAAAGCAAGGTTACAACAATAGAAACACCAATCAATAGAAGTGCGTGAAGAGGCGACAATGCAACTAAAGATGCAACACCCGTATATTTGTATAAAATTGCTTCTAATGGGATTTGAACAAGAAGGGTTATTATTATGCCTACGATACCGGAAATTAAGCCGATAATTACGGTTTCCGCATTAAATACGGACATTACGTCCACCTTTCTTGCACCGATAGACCTTAAAATACCTATTTCTTTGGTTCTTTCCATAACGGAAACGTAGGTTATGATTGCAATCATTATTGCAGATACGACTAAGGAAATAGCAGTAAGGGCAATTAAAACGTAAGTGATTATATCGATAAAGGTTTCCACAATGCCGATTATGGAATTAACAACGTCCGTAACGTTAATTTTTTCTTCATCGGGAAGGTCTGTGTTATATTCCCTAATATATTGCTTAATGGCTTCCTTACTATCAAAATCATTTGCATAAAATTCCACCTTAGTGGGTAATTCTGCAAAGCCGATAGATTTTAATGCGTTTACGTATTCTGATTCGTTTTTGATTTCTGCATTAGTAAGAACGTTTCTGCATACGGTTTCTGGGTTATTATCAAATAGCGCTGCCTTTTGTGCAATTTGCGCTTGTACAACTGAAGAGTTTTTTGCATTTTCTCTTACGTATTCAGTTAAATCAGAAGTATAACCTATAGGATAAGCACCCATAACACCTGTGGTAACGTCTGCCTTTAAACGTAAAATTGCAGTGATTTTTAAATCCATTGAGCCTTCCACAGTACCCGTATAGCAACGGATATCGCTAGGTCTTTTACCGATTGCGTTAAGTCCTTTTTCTATTTGAGGGAAAAAGGTTTCATATTTTTTCTTAAAACTTTCCACGTTGAATAAAGAGGTAAGCTGTCTTTCGTAAACATTGTTATTATCGCTATCAATATAATAACCGCTATTTAACGCAACGGTAAAGGTTCCGTAAGAGCTTTCCTTTCTTGTGCCGTCCGGGTTAAGCTCGCCAAGAAATTTATCGTATTCATAAGAGTTCACTATGAAGTTACCCTTTTCATCCACTGCAGTTGCGTTAATATCCATTAAGAATGCCAACAAAACGGCATCTGAAATTCTGTTATTCTTATCAAGCACTAAGCAAAGCTCGTTTGACTTTTGTGGATAGGTGCCGGCAACAAGGTCGTACTGGCTTAAAACGTAATCCTTATCTGCAGGGATTTCCTTAAAATAGTTTGTAGCAGGAACTTCTACGTTTTCGGCATATACGGTGTTGTTATTGCTATCTTGCGCGTTGAAAAATACCTTCTTTTTAAAGATGTTCATTTTTGTGCCGTAAGTGTAAGTAACCTTACCGTATTCGGTGGGCATTTTTCTAATATATTCTTGGAATTCCGGGGTTATTTTGTTGGTTATTTTTGCACTGTTAAGTCTTGTTACTAAGTGGCTTACGTAAATTTTATCCTTCATTGAAGGGTCTGAAAGATAATTTGTGTCTTCTGTTATTATAGAAATATATTCAGTTATATCTGTTTCTGCAGAAGAGGTTATATACATTGGATATGCAGATAACGTTTCATATTGAACCTTATTTACAAAAATATTTAACCCGTTAAAAAGCGCCAAAACTAAAGCTAAGCCAACAATACCTATTGCACTTGCAAGGCTTGTTAAAGTCGTTCTGCTCTTTTTGGTTAAAAGGTTTTTTAATGAAAGGGATAAAGAAAGCCAAAAACTCATAGAGGTATGCTTCTTTTTGGGGGAAAGCTTTAACTTTTCATCCACTTCTTCCAACACGTCTTTTTCTACTTTTTTCGCGTTAATCGACTTATTGGCGGACTTTTTATCCGTTTGAGGATTATAGGGCGCACTGTCTGATACAACACGGCTATCCAATAATTTAATAATTCTTGTGGAATACGCGCTTGCCAACGCATCGTTATGCGTAACCATAATAACCAGCTTTTCTTTAGAAATTTCTTTTAATAATTCCATAATTTGAACACTGGTTTTACTGTCTAACGCACCGGTGGGCTCGTCTGCTAAAATTATTTCAGGATCGTTAACTATTGCTCTTGCAATAGCAACCCTTTGCATTTCACCACCGGAAAGCTCGTTTGGTTTTTTATGCAAATGGTTTGCAAGACCTACCTTTTCTAACGCATTCATAGCAAGGCGCTTTCTTGTTATAGCGTTAACACCCGATAAAGTTAACGCAAGCTCTACGTTTTGAAGTACCGTTTGATGCGCTATCAGGTTATAGCTTTGAAAAACAAAGCCTATTTTTCTGTTGCGGTAGGTATCCCAATCGCGCTCTGTAAAATCGGCGGTATTTATTCCGTCAACCGTTAACTCACCGGAAGTGTAACGGTCAAGACCGCCAATAATGTTAAGCAAGGTGGATTTTCCGCATCCTGAAGGGCCTAAAACGGAAACGAATTCGCTTTCCCTAAAGGCTAAGGTAACGTTATTTAACGCTTCTACTCTTTTAAAAGATCCTTCCGCGTATATTTTTGTTATATTTCTTAATTCAAGCATACTTGCTCCTTAAAATATATTACAGATTTAAAAATTAAGCAGTTTTTAACCGCTATATTTGGAATATACTCTTTTTTCAAACGCCTTTAAAAATTCTAAATAAAGTGCGCCAAGCTGAATTTCAGGCTCGCTATCTAAAAGATTTCTACTTTGCAAAATTCCACCCTCGTTTAAAACAATGTTGGAATAATTCAAGTATAGCTCACCTCTTTTTTTAAGCATTTCTTCTATCTTTTGTTTTTTATCATCACCGGAAAGTAGCGGTCTTGCGGTAGCATCATCTTTAAGTCTTTGATACAAAAATTCCGCATCGCAATATAGGTAAACTATAAGTCCGCCTTTTTTTAGAGCCTTCATTGCGTTTTCGTTAAGCACCATTCCACCACCCGTTGCAACAACGCAGTTTTCATAAGTGGAAGCAAGCAAGCCTTCCTGCTCTTCAAACGCCCTAAAGGCCTTTTCCCCGGCAGATGAAAATATAGCGGAAATATCACCGTATTTTTTACAAATCTCTTCGTCGGTGTCGATAAACGGCAATTCCATTAGGTTTGCAATAAACCTGCCGAAGGTGCTTTTACCGCTTCCGCTCATACCAATTAAAACTATTCTCATATTAAAAAACTCTCAATCGCTAAAAGGTAGCCCTTGTAATCAAAACCGCATAACGTACCCACGCAAACGGGTGCAATCACACTCTTTTGGCGAAACTCTTCACGCGCAAAAAGGTTGGAAATATGCACTTCCACAACTCTTTTTTTAGCACCGCTAATTGCATCTCTTATGGCAATACTGTAATGTGAATAAGCACCTGCGTTAAGCACTATTCCATCCGCATTGCTCTTTTGAATGCGCTCGCAAATTTCACCTTCTATATTGCTTTGAAAGAAGGTTACCTCTATACCCTTTTGCTTGCAATACCGGGCTATTTCATTATTTATTTGTTCAAGCGTTTTTTCACCGTAAATATCCTTTTCTCTTGTTCCAAGTAAATTTAAGTTAACGCCGTTTATTACTTCAATTTTCATATTTCACCTTATAGCTATTGTAAAGATCAGACCCCGATTTTTCAACAATATTTTCTCCTGTTAAAAGACAGTCGCAAATATACGCCTGAAAAAACAGCATATCCTTACCGTCATAATGCTTTGCGCCCACTTTTTTTGCTAAATTTATAAGCGCGCACACTTTGTTATAGTTTATATCAATCACCGTTACCGATTGGTTAACTGTCTGTTCTTTAAATAAACTGTCGCTTACGTTAGAGGTAGCGTTTATTAGTATATCGCACTCTTCATTTGAATACAGAGTTATACCTTGAACCCTTTTGCAAAAATCAACTGCTTTACTAGCCGTTCTGTTTGCAACGTAAACAATTGCACCGGCTTTTTTAAGTGCTAACGCAATACTTCTACCGGCACCACCCATACCGTACACGCAAACCCGTTTATTTGCCACGCTTTCACCGTTGTACTTTAGCGCAAGAAGTAAACCTTCCCCGTCCGTTGTGTGTGCTACGTTATTTAACAAGTAGTTGGCACAACTGCATATTTTTGCATCTTCACTATGCTCTTTCGCCTCTAAAAAGAGCCTTTCTTTATAGGGAATAGTGGCGTTAATCGCCTTATAGGTGGACTTTTTTAAAAAATCACCAACCTCATCCTCTTTTAAAGAAAGCATTTGATAGGTGAAATTTTCACCCCAAATTCTGCTTAAAATATGCTTATGCATTTTACCTGAAAGCGACAAAGAAAGGTTTTCCCCTATCAAACAAAGCTTATTACCTTCTAACCTTTTAAAGAAAGTGGGGAAAGATATGCAAGCGCTTTTTTCACCCTTTAAAATACCGCCGTTTAACGCAGTTAATAAAACGTAAGCGCACATAACCATTCTGTGGTCATCACTTTGGTATTCAAAAAAGTTGGGGGTTAAACCGCCTTCTACCTTTAAATTATCATCTATAATTTGAACTCTTCCACCGGCTAAAGTAAGCAATTCAAAAATACCCTTTAACCTATCACTTTCCTTAAAGCGAAGCTCGTTTACCCCTTTTATTAAGCAACCGCCGTTAAAGGCACTAATAATTGCAATAAGAGGGATTTCATCTATTAAAGTAGGAATTTCATCTTTTTCAATTTCAAAATAAGAAATGGGAGATTTATATGCGGTTACGTCTGATATAGCACCGAAAGAATTATGAATTATATTTGTATATTCTATTCTTGCACCTGCATTTACTAATACCCTATAAAAGCCATCTCGCAAAGGATTAATCATTACCCCATTAGAGGTAACCTCACCTAGCAGTAAGCCCATTGCCACGTAAAACGCCACACTTGAAGGATCGTTAGGCACGTCAATTTCGCAACCGCTTAAAGTACTATTTTCAACGGTAATAACTCCGTTATCTATTTTTACGTTAGCCCCAAAATCTAAAAGCATTTTTTCGGTATGATCGCGAGTGGGATTCTTTTCATGAATAACCGTTTTACAACCCGCAGTTATGCCCGATAAAATCATAGCGCTTTTAACCTGCGCACTGTCTACCGGCATAAAATATTCAAAATCGCTTAACTTAGAAGGCTCTATTTTAACAGGTAGGCATCCGTTAGTGCTTTCTAACCTTGCACCGCGCATTCTTAGTGGCGCGCAAACCCTTTCCATCGGTCTTTTAGAAAGACTGCTATCGCCAACAACCGTTGCCTCAATACCCAAGCCTGCAAGAGCACCTATTAAAAGCCTTGCCAGTGTTCCACTGTTTTTGCAGTTAAAAACAACACCGCCGTTAACTTTTTTAGTACCCGTTACCACCATTTTATTACCGCTAACAACTACGTTTGCACCCAATTGTTTAACACATTCTATACCGCTTAAAATGTCATCAGCCAAAAGTGGATTAAAAATAACGGTTTCCCCTTTAGCAAGCGCGCCAAGCAGAAGAGCCCTTAAAGTGATGGATTTATCGCCTTCTGCACAAAGAACTGCGTGTAAATTTTGCGCACGCTCTACCTTAATCATAAAGCGTTATACCTTTTTATTATTTCTTGCATATTATCACAACCCAATCTTTCCGTTACCGCTTCTGAAAGAGCCAATGCAACAACGCTTTTTAGTATTGGGCAAATGGCGAACACCGCAGTGGTATCTGCACGTTGCTTTGCAGAAAGCGCTTTTTCACCGCTTTTTAAATCTACACTTTTAACACCCTTAACCGTTGTGGGAATGGGCTTTACGCCAACAGTGATTTTTATATAGTCGCCGTTTGTCATTCCGCCGTCTATTCCGCCGGTTTTAGAGCTTGCAATAGCTATTCCGTTTGCGTTTTGAATTTCGCCAACGTAAGAAGTTCCAAACCCGTTAAATTCAAATGGATTTTCGCCAAAATATACACCTTTTACTGCTTGAATTTGCATAGTAAGTTGGGCTATAAGCGCATTAACTCGCTTTTCACCTACATAACAACCAAACCCGGGCCTGATGGGTGAAACAATAATTTCCACCCTTCCACCAAGGCTATCACCTGCTTCTTTAGCACTTTCTAATTCCTTTTTGCAAGCAGAAATAAATTGTTTATTTACACTAAAAGCAGGGGCTTTATTACCTAATATATCTTCAAAATTATAATTGTTTTCATCTTTAACGGCGCCAAGCGAACGAACGCAAACAGCTATTTTTACACCCAAAGCCTCAAGCATAGCAATGGCAACGCTTCCAAGGGCAACGTCTAAGCAGGTGTTTCTTGCGGAAGAGCCTTCCAAAACGTTTCTAACGTCATCAAACCCACCGCGACAAACACCAGGTAAATCTGCATGCCCGGGGCGCAACGCGGTTATTTCACCGCCACTGTTTTCATCAAAGGGCTTCATAATATCCTTATACTGACTGTAAACGGCATTTTTTATTACTACCGCAACGTTATTACCCAAGGTAAAACCGCCACGAACACCGGTGATGATATCAACCTTATCGCGCTCTATTTTTTGGCGCTCGCTTCTTCCCAAAGCAAAGCTACGCTCTTTTAAAAGAGCGTTAATTCTGTTTTTTTCAATTTTAATCCCAGCAGGCACGTTGGTTAAAATACCAACCATTGCTTCCCCGTGAGATTCGCCGGCTTTAACTATTTTCATATTTATTCCAATAAAAAGAAATTAACCTTTTTTATTTAATTTAATACCCTTAGCTTTTAACACTTTTTTAATTTCCGGCATAGAGCGTTTAGTGCACTCGTAACCAATTTCATAGATTTCATACATCTTACTTATTGCCGTTGACTTATAGGCAGATAAGCTTGGAGTTAAAAGAAAATCGCTTGCTATTTTAAAAGGGGTAAGTCTATCGCAAATGGGAACACCGTTATCCTTATAAAGCTCGTCTAAACTGATTTTTATTACTTCGTTAGTTGGGTGTTCTTCACCTAAACTTATGCCAATAACGCAGTCCGCCCCCATATTTTTTACCACGTTTGCAGGAACTGCATTTCTAAAAGCCCCGTCTATAAGTCGATTATCGGCTATTTGAACAGGTTTAAACATTGGTGGGATTGCAGATGAAGCAAGCACTGCAGTAGCAACTGAACCGGTGGTAATATCCACCTCTTCACCGGACGTAACGTTAACGGCAACCGCACAAAAGGGCAAGCTAAGCTCTTCTATATCTCTACCGCCAAACACTTGATCTAACAGTTTTTCCGGTGTAACGCCGGTAAGCTTCATCTTAATTAACGTAAGCGGATCTTCCAAATGAAGATTTTTTATATATTCAATCATACCACTAGAAGAATAACCGCAAGCATACATTGCACCAACGATAGAACCTATTGAAGTACCCGCAACAAAGTCAAAGTGGATACCCTCTTCCTCAAAAGCACGTAATGCCCCAATATGAGCAAGGCCTTTAACGCCACCACTACCTAACGCAAGCCCTAGTTTTTTTTGTTTTTTTCCTTTAAAAAGGCTTAAAAATTTTTTAAATAAACCAATTGCCATTACTTAATAAATACTTCCAACTTCTTTTTCAACCCTTTTTCTGAGTTAAAACCCCAAAAAGAGTATAATACAACATTATGATTAACTATTATTTTACCACAAACTAAGTTTACAGTCAACAAATATCAACAATTATTAAAAAAGAGATTATTTTACAAAAAAATAAAGCAGTAAATTACACTTAAAACATAAAACTATCCTGTTTCACTCTTTGAATACAATTTAGATATTTAGAATACCTCTTTAGCAAATACAAAAGAAAAAAGGTCCGCGCTGTTAACACGAACCTTATTTTTCACCTATTTTGCAAAGGATTAGATGTCAAAATCGTCATCCTCATCCTCTTCATCCTCTTCTTCTTCCGTATCCTCAAAATCGCTTTCATCAATTTCGATATCGAAGTCATCGGGCTCATCATCGATAGGAGCAACCTCTTCTTCCTCTTCCTCATCGCGGAAGAATTCATCATTCTTTTCCTCTGCTTCAAGTTGAGAGAATGAAATAATATCATCGTCTGCAGGAAGATCCTTTTCGTCATCATCAAGATAATTACGCCATTCCTCATCCTTATCTATATCGATATCATCAGAAGGCTCATCCATATACTTGCGCTCTTCACGGCACTGTTCACACATATCTTCATCTTCGGCAATATAAGTGCGCTTGCAGTAGGGGCAAAGCTTTTCACCCATATCCGCCTCATCTTCATCAATGGCGAAAACAAGCTGAGGACCAAGTTTTAGTTCAGCCTTGCAAACGTCGCAATATTCTTCGCCTTCTTGCATGTAATTAAGTTCACATCTGGGACATAAAACGTATTTTGCCATACTTTAACCTCTAAATTTTTTGAAAATTTATA
>JAZSMG010000189.1:0-5446 GCA_045535775.1 Christensenellaceae bacterium
AATTTGATAACACGGCTCCGTAATAGAAGGTAGCGTAACCTTTTGTGCGCGCACATTTAAATGAACGCTTAAAATGGGTGAAAAATCTTTACAGGGGAATGCACTCGTATAAAGAAGTATCAAAATTTATTTATTCACAAAAAAAAAGACTTAGGATAAGGTAAAATCCTAAGTCTTTTCTATTAATAATCTAACTTGTTTTTAAACTGCTTCATCAACTATAAATTCAATAGACGTAATATATAAAACGTAATATTTAGAGCCGTTCTTTTGTGTAGATATAGTTACGCTGTTCGCGCTATCAAAATTAATTTGAATTGTAGAGGTAGCGTTAGCTTCAACAGTTTCTTTACCGGCAACGTTCATATAATAATCCTCCTTTGCGGTTATTAGGGTAGTTTTGCCGTCATCATTAGATCCGCTCCAAATAGAAGAAGTGCTATCGCCAACGCGAATGTTACAGTCATTATTAGTTACGTAACCGGTAATAATTACGCCGGTAACCTTTTTAGTTAATTCTAGCGTAATGCTACCGGTAACGCTTGTAGTGCCTAGCTTTAACATATTGCCAGAATACCAAATATTATCGCCAGAGCCCCCTCTGCCACCGCCGTATACGTTAGTGATGTTGCTTACGCTTGAAATAATATTTTCTTGTTTTCCGTTAAATTTAATTGCGCTAAACGCCTCTAAAGTTTCGCTAAATTTAACTGCCGTTTTTCCGGGTAAGGTGTAAACTATATCGTAATAGTAATCCTTAGTAGCTTCAACAGGGGGAACAACAACGGACTTATCCTTTAAGGTTATTACTACTTGTACGTTTTCGCCCGGCATAGAGAATTTATAGGTAGTACCGCTAGAGGGCTCTAAAACCTTGCCGTTAGCCGTTACTTTTGTAATTTCTTTAGTGCTGTCAGTCATTAAAATTGTGAAAGAAACCGTTTCTCTTTCATTATAGTTATCTTTAACGCCTGATATTTGATATGCGCTATTGCCGTTTGCGGTAAGGGTGTAAGATTTATAGTTTGCGGGGTTATTTTCTAAAAAGTCAATAATTAAAGGTCTTAAATAGGTGTTAAAGGGTACTGCAGAGCGAATGCTAGCGCAGATCGTAGAAACTCTTGTGCCGTTTTGCTTTCCTTCAATTGCGATATTTTTAGCTTCTATTACCTTTTGTGAATCAACGCCGGTAGCTTCAATTATCCATAATAATAGCTCTGGGCAAGAAAATGCGCCGTACGACCTATTAGAAGCAGAGGCATCCCATAGCATTCCTTCTTCAATAGTAGGGTATAACCAAGATTCAAAATAATGCCATTTTTGTGATGGTAGATGTTGCGCTTTATCAACTACTAAACCCGCTTTCTTTGCATTGTCAATATATCCACCGCTTTCTTGTTGGTATAATTCAACGTATTCGTTGGTTATGGGGTATTGCTCGTTTTTGGTTAATAAGAAGCGCTCCATATCAGACATTGTAATAACGTAATCTTCGGGTAACTCTATTTTACCGTCTTCATTTCCGCTATTGCCGTTATCATCGCCACTGGAACTATCTTCACTTGAACTGTCTTCATTGCTAGAACTGTCTTCATTGCCAGAACTATCTTCTAAAGAACTGTCTTTATCAGATTCTGTGTTACCGTTGTTATCGCTATTGTCATCTGATTGGCTTTCTTCGGGTAAAACAATGCTTTCACTGCTACTTTGGTAGCTGTTATCCGATTGCTTTGGATTACAAGCAAATAGCAAGGTTAAACAAACTAAAACCAAAAGAATACTTATAAACTTTTTCATAAGTGCGCTCCTCTTTATAAATATTTAGATTTACTAATCCTTTTACAAATTGTAACATATATAGCAATAAAAATCAATATTTTTTTGTAGTAAGTAAAAAAATAATATAAATAGCCTTTTAATAGAGGATTTTTACTTGATTTTTTCTTTTTTTTAAGGCAGAGATAAAAAAGTTGTCTTTTGAAGAATATATGTGTAGAACTAATGCTTAGTGGACTATTATTAGATATACTACTTTTGTTCTCATTTTTATCTTTATCTTGATTTATTTTTAGATATGTGATATAATGCTTATAAAAGGTGGTAAAGAGCGCAAACTTGGTTTTTTTAATAACGAATATTATCACTGCAAAATTAAGTGAAGGGGAAGAAAATGTATACTTTAAAGATTAAGCACGTAACTAAGAATAACGATTCTCCAAGCGGTAAGCCCAAAATTTATATGACGGGGCACCCGGCGGATTTTAATAAGTATTTTAATAGGTTTTGTGAGGATATTTTTGCGGTTAAGGATTGCGCCGTATATTATTTGGCAAACGCAAACGATCCGCTAAACGAAAATGAAGTAAAATCATTTCTTGATAAGATGAATTTAATAGTCGTTATCGTTACAAGAAAGCTATTAACGGAAGCGAATTTTGTTATGCAAAGCGAAATAAACTATGCAAAAAAGAACAATATTCCCATTTTGCCGTTCATGGTGTATTCCGGCTTGGAAGATATATATTCGCAAGAGAATATGTTTGGAAATTTACAATACGTGTCACCTTTTTCTTGCAATAAAACGGAAATTCCCTATAACGTAAAACTAAAAAATTATTTGCAGTACACCCTTTTTAGTGATGAAACGGTTAAAAGAATAAGAAACTGTTTTGATGCTTATATATTTTTAAGTTACCGAAAAAAGGATCGCGCTTATGCAAACGAATTATTAACTCTTTTGCATCAAAAGCCTGAATTTCAAAGCGTTTCTATTTGGTATGACGAGTTTTTAACGTTGGGTGAAAATTTTAAAGAAAATATAGATAAAATGCTATTGAGTAGCGAGTTGTTTTTGCTTTTGGTTACACCTAATCTTTTGGAAGAACCAAACGGAAAGCCTAATTTTATTATGGAAAACGAATTTCCGCGGGCAAAAGAGTTGGGTGTAAAAATCCTTCCGGTTGAGATGGAAAAAACCGATAAAATTTCCCTTTGCGAAAAATTTATAAATATTCCAAACTGCATAAACCCAAACGATAAGCAGGCATTTTGGGATTTAATGCTTAAATCGTTAAAGCATATTGCAAAGGGTACAGACGGTAAAGATGCAACGCATAATTTTTTAATTGGCTTGGCGTATTTATACGGCATTGATATGGAAGTGGATAGAGTTAGGGGCTTTGAATTGATTAAAGCTTCTGCAGAAAGCAACCTTTACGAGGCAATGAGTTTTCTTTTTAACGCTTACGAGTATGGGCTTTATTGCAACGTTGATTATGCCTCTGCCGTATATTGGGGTAATAAAATTTTAAATTATAACGTGCAAAATTACGGCGAAGAAAGTGAAAACGCCATTGTTGCATATTCCAATCTTTCAAGAATTTATCGCCGTTTTGGTGATAGCCAAAAGGAACTGCAATTAATGGAAAAAACCCTTGAGCTTCACGTTAAGGTTTACGGCGAAAGTGATATAGAAACGCTTAGAGCGCTTTCTAATCTTGCAATAACGTATAACGAATTAAGTCTACATAGCAAAATTATAGAGCTTGATAAGCGCGTGGAAAAAATCTGTGCGGATTTATTGGGTGGCGGTATTGATAAGTACGTGCTTTTACCTGAAATCGCTTCCAGTTATATATGCTTAGATGCAACCGTTATTATTAATTTAATGAATAACCTGTATATTCTTTTTAATTATTTATTGGGCAAAAAACATCCCGATACAGTCACCGCAGGTTGTTTGCTTGCTTTATGTTATGACAATTCATTTTTTACAAATAAAAAGGTCTCACTAAGAATTCACAAGAAAACTTATGCGTTAACCTGTAAGGCTTTTGGTGAAAAATCCAATTTGGCAATTCTAGAACTAAACAATTTAGCAACCTGTTATATTCTTAACAGCAATTACAAAAAAGCATTTGAATTATTGCAAAATGCTTACGCACTTTACTGTAAAAATTTGGGTAAGCTTCATCCCGATACTATAACGGTGCTTTATAATATTGCAACCTGTTATAGGGGGCTTAAAGACTATGAAAACGCCTTAAAAACTCAAAAAAGAGTTTGCAGATATCAAAAGCAAGTGCTTGGTGAAAATCATAGAGCAACGTTAAAATCTTTGGTGCGCTTGGGCGAATTGTATTCCTTCGTTGGTAAACCGCAAACGGGTATTAGGTTGGTTAATAAGGTCTATAAACTGCAACTTGTTTACTTAGGCGAAGGGGATCTTGATATAGAAGATACGTTGTATGCGCTTAGCAGATTATACTATGATGCAGGCATGAAGGCGAAGTCAAATAAGTTTTCTGAACGGGCGTTTGTGTATTCGCTAAAATACACGCCCGATTAAAATTGGCTTTCTTTCGTTTGCTTATTAAAATATTAGTGGTGGGTTTTGCTAATTGGTTAAGATAGTAAAGGCAAACTGTATGCGCGCAAGCGGTTTTAGTGATTTTATGCGGTAAATAAAAAGTAAAAATAGATTTGTTTTTAAGTAATGCCTTGATTTTGCTTAGAATTTATGCTATAATTGCCTTATCGGCAAACAAAAGGGGATACGGTAAAATGTATGCAAATTGCCGTAAAATTAACTTGTCTTCACAATCCTTACTAAGAAAAACTGGCTTTGAAGAGTTCGATATGACTAAAGAGCAGTACCTCGGTATAGAAATTAAGGTGGATGATATAGATAAGAATTATGCCTTCGTGTATACTCTTAAATAAGTTGTTTTTGAATTGTTTTGCTGTAAGCATATACTAAATTTAATTTTAAACAAGAGAGGTGTTTGTTTGTGAAAAAAATAATTTCATTTGTGCTTTTAGTTGTATTGCTCTTTTCACTGTGTGCTTGCGATCCGGGAAGGTATTTGATTGAACAAGATTCATTAGAAGGGATTGTAAGCGTTGATTTAATTGAATATGAAAATGCAAACCAAAAGCATTTTTTCTCTTGGGTGCCCAATCATTTTGATGAGCTTGTGCCCTTTATTAACGAAAATGCTAAGGTGATAGAGCGCTTGCCTCAAGAAAAATTGGCAGATTTTTTGCATTCTTTTTCAAAAACAGATATACTTCATACTTATTATGCTTATAATTCCCCCAAAGATATTTGTATAAGGTGTAATTATGAAAACGGCAATTTTTTAATTATTTGGGCAAACTACGCAAGGAAGGGTGCCGCAGGATATATTGGTGAATATTCTGCAGACGGTACAGTACTATCCTTTTGGGGTTGTTTTAGTGCTTTAAGCTATTATGAAGAATTAGTTAATGAATACTTTAACTACACTTTAAAGTAAATCAACCTTGTTAAAGCAAAGCTTTTAAATGCTTTTTAGATATGTAAAATTATAAAATAAAAACAAGCAAGTAATGAAGGATTTTTACTCCTTTATGCTTGCTTTTTTTGATGTTGTATTTTTCTTAAAAGTGCCGTTAATCGACCTAT
>JAZSMG010000257.1:0-14445 GCA_045535775.1 Christensenellaceae bacterium
GGTGTGCACGCACTTTGTCAGGTGGCGCACTTCGATATAGAAAAGGGCTTACCCCCCGAAAAATATGCGCCTGCATTGAACGGATTACTTCCTAGTGACGTGCAAATACTGTTCAGTATGCTGGCACCCGAAGGCTTTCACGCGCGTTTTGGCGCAAAGAAAAAGACCTATCGTTACACCTTTTACGTTAGCGACGTAAAGCTTCCTTTAAAAGAGGCTTACGCTCAAAGGATTTTGTTTGCGGACGTAAAGAAGATGCAAGAAGGCGCGAAGTATTTGGTTGGCGAGCATGATTTTAAGTGCTTTTTAGCCTCTAACAGTTCCGTAAAGGATACCGTTCGCACTATTTATTCATGCAAGGTAACTGCAAAGGGTAACGAAATTTATCTTGAGGTTTGCGGTAACGGCTTTTTATATAATATGGTAAGAACGATAGCCGGCACTCTTTTATACGTTGGGGAAGGCAGATTTAAGCCCGAATACGTTAAAGAGATAATAGAAGGAGAAAATCGCTTAAATGCGGGAAAAACTATGCCCGCAAAGGGACTAATGCTCAAAAACGTATGTTACAAGGGTTTAAAATTACCTAAAATTTATTAAAAAGTGTAAAAAGGGCGTAAAAACGCTTGACTATAAATTAAAATTTTTGTAGAATATTTAGGCACGATTATCAGGAGAAATTAATGAAAAGGAATTAGCCCCTCTTTTTCGGAAGATTTTTCTTTTTAATAAATGGTAATATTTTTGGTTAAATCTCGTGAATTTAATCAAGGAAAAATGCCAACAAAAAATAAAAATTAAAATTTTCAGGAGACATTTAGCATGAATAGCTTTATGGAAAAGCCGGGCAAGGCAGAAGTAAAGTGGTATGTTGTAGACGCTACCGGCGTTGCTCTTGGTAGACTTGCTTCACAAGTTGCAAGCGTTATCAGAGGTAAACATAAACCCACGTTCACTCCCAACGTAGATATGGGAGATTACGTTATCATTATTAACACCGATAAGGTTGTTTTAACTGGTAACAAGTTAGAAGATAAGATGTACACCTATCACACCGGTTACGTTGGCGGTTTAAAGCAAACCCCCTACAAAACCATGATGGAAAACAAGTCAGACGTTGTTGTTTTTGAAGCTGTTAAGGGAATGCTTCCCAAAAACAAGCTTGGAAAGCAAATGCTTAAGAAGTTAAGAGTATTCAAGGGCGCAGAACACGATCACGTTGCTCAACAACCCGAAGTACTTAACATTGAACGCTAATAGGGAGGAGAAGATAAATGGCTAAAACTGCAAAGAAAAAGGTTCAATATTGGGGAACCGGCAGAAGAAAAAAAGCTGTTGCAAGAGTTAGATTAATCCCTGGCGGAACCGGCAACATTATCATCAACGGCAGAACTATAGACGAATACTGCGATTTAGGTACTTTAAAGCTAGTTATCCGTCAACCCCTAGTTCTAACCGGTAAGGAAGCTTCTTACGACGTATTCGTAAACGTAAACGGCGGTGGCTTCACCGGTCAAGCAGGTGCTATCCGTCACGGTATTTCAAGAGCACTTATCGTTGCTGAACCCGAACTTCGTTCTGCATTAAAGAAAGAAGGTTACTTAACCAGAGATCCCAGAATGAAAGAAAGAAAGAAACCCGGTCTTAAGAAAGCTCGTAGAGCACCTCAATTCTCAAAGAGATAATTTCCCAGTTGGGTTTTATATCAAGAAAGCACTCACTTACAGTGGGTGCTTTTTTTGATGCCAATATTAAGTGTTGTTTTTAGCCTACTAGCGTTAAGAGAAAAACCGGGAAAAGAAAAAGAACAACTATATAACTCAATTGCGTTAATTATATTAAAAATTTGCATAATTGTGTTTTTTGTGTTTATTATATCGGAAATATTCTAAGTTAAAAACATTAACTACCGTAAAAAATAAAAAAGCCCGAGAAGTTTTCTCGGGCTTTAAAATTGCTTAAAAGTTTATTTAATCGTCTTATAGCGGGGTTTTTATAATAATCTTGCGCTATTTAACAATTAATAAAACGTAATTTAATAAGTTATTCAACCGCTGAGTCGTTTGCGATGGTTATAACTATGTTACTAAACTGAGTTCTGCCGGTTGCTCCACCGTATAAGCCAAAATATGCGCCGGTGTGTAAAGAATCGTTTGCTGTTTTACTGTCACTAAGGTCGGCAACGAAATATAGGTGTCTTGCGAAAACGCCGTCTACGTATAAATCGTAAGTGCCTTTAGCAATATCACAAACAATTTTGATTTTGTAAACTTTATTTAGTTCGGTCATCGTAACGAAGGTATCGTCACCTTCACCGTAAGTTCCCTGAACGCCGTTTTGAATCCAAGCAGAACCGGGTTTGCCGTTGTTTACTCTACCAACGCAAAGTCCCTCCGTTGAGGTATCGGAAGCAAGTCCGAATAATACGCCTGCGGTGTAAGAACTGCTTTGTAAAATTTTTAAGTCAAATTCAATAACGGTGTTGTTTTCTAAAAGGATATTTTTAAATATTAGGTAAGACTTGTCTTCGGTAGAAGTGTAAGATTTTACGCCATTTTCATCTTCGGTAACTTCCCAAGCGCCCGCTAAAACGTTGTAAGAAGCTTCTTCGGGAATTTCAGGAACGTCGGGGTTGGCAACGCTTACCGTAATGTTTTCAAAGCGTGTTCTACCGTTTTGTCCGCCGTATAAGCCGAAATACTGGCCCTTAAACAAAGAGTCGTTAGCTGTTTTTTGATCGGTAGTGTTTTCTATAAAGTATAACTTACGTGCGAATTCGCCGTTAATATACATGTTGTAAACACCGGCTTCAATATCGCATTCAATTCTGATATGGTAAGCGACGTTTAAATCAGGCATTTTAATATAAGTGGTTTCGCCACCGCCTAAGGTGCCTTGAACGCCATTTTGCATCCAACCCGAACCGGGGTTACCACTACTTGCTCTACCAACGCAAAGTCCGTCGGTAGAAGTAATCGAGGTTAAACCGAAAAGAGCGCCTGCAGTATACGAACTGCTAACTAAAATGGTAATATCAAATTCTACAACTGCATTGTTTTCAAGCAATATATCTTTGAAAACTAAATAGGATTTATCTGCAACCGAGGTGTAAACCTTGTTTCCTTTTTCGTTTTCGGTAACTTCCCATTCACCGCCTATAACGTTATAGGGTAGCTCTTCAGGAATTTCGGGTTCTTCAGGGGGTTCTACAACGCCAACCGTGATGTTGGTAAATTCAATTCTACCGCCTTTATTCCCACCGTAAAGTCCAAAATACGGTCCAGTATGTAAAGTTGCCTTATCGGGATCGCTTGCCTTGGCTTGGAAATATAATTTACGTGCGAATTCACCGTTAATATACATGTTGTAAACACCGGCTTCAATATCGCATTCAATTCTAATACGGTAGGTTTTGCCTATTTCATAATTAATTTTTGTTATAACCGTATCACCTGAGCCGTAACCGTTAGCTGTGCCGTTTGTAATCCAGGCTGAACCGGGGTTGCCGTTAGCGGCAAAACCAATGCAAAAACCGCTATTAGAAGTGGGGGAATCCAACCCGAACATAACCCCTGCAATACTTGAGCCGGTTGCAAGAATATTCATGTCGAATTCAATGAAAGCGTTGTTTTCAAGTTGCACTTCGTTAAAGTTAATAAATGAGTTATCTTCAAGTGGAGTATAAGTTTTGTTTCCGTTTTCATCGGTAACAACGTTCCAAGCGCCGCCAACTACGTCGTTTGAAGTATCTTTTAAAACGGTGTTTTCGTCAACTAATAAGGGTTTAATTTGTTCGATCCAAACCTTGTAACCTTCTTCGGTAAGGTGAATATTATCACTTCTGAAATATTCCGCAATGGGAACACCGTTTACGGTAAGATATTGTTCAAGGTCAACAGTTTTAAGCCAAGAAGTATTTTGTTCGCCGTAAGACTTCATTGCTTGAACTAATCTACCGTATTCTATAGTAAACTTACCGTTACTGTAGTTATTTGGAACGGGCATGCTTAAAACGTAAACGATATTAGCATTGGGGAAATCCGCGTGCATAAGTTCAAGCATTTGTTGTAAGCGTAAAGCGGTGGCTTCACCCGTTTCACCAAGTCCGTTAACGTCGTTTCCGCCAAGGAATAATAAAATTTGACTTGGGTTCATGGCTTTAATAAGTCTATCGTAAGCAACTTGCCAGTCGTAGGTGGTAGTTCCGCCGATCCCCATATTATAGGCTAAAACGTCTTTCCCTAAATCTTCTTGCCAAGTATCCCAAAAATCAACAGAAGAAGAGCCCGCAAGAACGATACCTCCTTTTTCGGCATGTGCGTATTCTGCTACTAATTCCTTTATTCGTCCTTCGTAAGAAGATTCATAAACGTAATATTCCATATTTTTAACACACTCGTCAATTACTTCAGCGTCGGTAGTTATTGCAATATCTCTTATCTTTAAACTGGCATCCTTACCACCGAAAACGGCGTATAGGCTGTTAAACGCAGTATCCTTATATTCGTGCCATACCTTATCGTTAATAAGTAGGTAAAGATTACCCTCATCGTTTATAACGGTCATCTTCCAGTGTGCGGGTGTAGTATTCGTGGGACGGCGAACTATTTTCCAGTTATTCCAAGCGCTGTTATTATGCTTTTGTTCGGTGAAAACTTGGAAATTGTTTCCGTCGTATTCAAAAACGTATCTTACTGCATTAAAATCATCTTGATAAAATTGGAACTCACCCTGTCCCCAAACTTTATAGTCTTTAAAGTTTACTAGTGAACTAACCATCCATTTATTACCCTTTAATACCGTGCCGTTTTCTGCAAGAAAAGCCTTTTCGTAGTAGTAAGAATCTTTACTAAAGGTTGAAGTTTCATCTTTTGTAAACACAGAGCTTTGAATGAAATTTTCCTTAGAGTCGCTAAAACTAATTAAAGTTTCGGCGGGGTTCTTGTGAAGCGAATAGTAAACGTTGTAAAAGTCTTGGTTGTAATAAACGTTCCAGTCAGACCAAGTGGTATCGGCATACTGTCTCATTGCAAAGGCAAATCCGCAATGGTTCCAGTCAAAATAATTTTGATATACTAATGTGTAGTCTTGATAAATTGAAGAAGAGTTGGTTTCAAAATTATCTTTTAACCAAAGTTCAACTTGACCTAATTTGTATAAAATAAGCAAGTTGTAAGTGTAATCCGTGCCGATGGGGAAGTTTCCCTTGTTAATCGCTATATCCGTTTGTTCCCCGTTTTTGGTTTCGTAAGCCATAAGAGTGTTATTAGTGGGGTAGCGGAACATATGGAATTTTACAGAGTTTTTAGAATCCTTATAAACTTGGAACTCACTCTTACTTGCAGCACCACCGCTTTCTTTGGTGTTTTGCATTCTTACGGTAACCGAAACGGCATATTCGTGCCCGCCAACGGGAACACCTTCTTGGTAATATCCGCCCATAATGCGGTTGTTTGAATTTGCGCCCGCAATATAAATAGAGCCGTCTTCGTTTTTAACCGCTTGATCGGTGTTAAATCCGAAGCCTATGCTATTATCGCCAAAGAAGGGATCTTCATAATCTATTAAAGCATTTTGGTATGCAAGTAAAACGTCTTCTTTTTTGGTTATGGTCTTAATATCGTTAACTATAAAGGGGTGTTCAACGCAGTTTAAAACTAATTCTGAATGAGTCATTGATGCAAGCGTTCTGCGGAAAAGCGTTTCGCCTTCGTGTATCATAACCATAGAATTTTCTGCATGAATAACTTTAAAGTTAATGCTTTCGCCTTCGGTATAAGCAACGTCGGTTTTTAATTCTAAATAGTTAAGGAAACCTGAGTTTTCTCTGTAGTCGGTAAAAAGTAGGTAACTTGAATCACCAGTTCCCCTTAAAACAAATCTAATAAGGTGGTTTTCGGTTTGGTATGAAGAAATAACTAATTCGCTACCGTTTGATAAACCTGTTAAAGTTGCGCTAAATTCATAAACGTAGTAATTGCTTAAAACCTTGCCTTGCTCTGAATATGCGCTAACCATACCTTTAATGTAATAGCCGTTACGGTCGTAGTTATAAGATCCGTTTGCGGGAGAGCCCGTGCCTTGAACGGAATGCGCACCAAACATTCTTTTTACAAATACCGATACGTTAGCAGTTTTTTGCTTAGTGCCATCTTCTGACGTACAGGTAAAGTTTAGGGTTTTATCAGTTTTATTAAATTCAACTTCTAAGGTTGCCCCGTTTGCAACGTTAGCGCTAACAAATTCGCTTACGCTTTCCGCTTGAATCAACTGATTAAGTTGCGTTTCTGAAAGGTAAACGCTATTCGTTATAACCTCACAGTCAAAAATTCGTGTTACCGTAAAACTTGCGTCGCTTGATAACGGCTTTTCTTCTACCGACGACGAATCGGCAGTTGGGCTTTGAGTAGAACTGTCTTGCATAGAGATTGGGCTACAAGCAGTAAGAGCTGTAAAGCAACCAAAAGTTACTAAAAGCAGTAAAAGTAAGAAAAATTTTTTCATAAAATTCCTCCTTATAATTTATAAAATCGCTAAAAACTTATACATTTTTTGAATTTTTAGCGAAAAATTTTAAAGCAATATTTAATAATTTTTACTTTGCAAAAATTTTCAGCATTATGAGAATGCTACAAAAAAACACATTTTTTTACAAAAAATAAGCATTTTAATTTACAAAGTTGTATTATTATGGTATCATAATACCATTATAACATTGCAGATAATACCTGTCAAGGCAAAAAACTGCTTTATGATAACCTAAAAATTGCTTGCGAGAGTGCTTATGGAAAAAATTTTAAAAGCAGAATTTAAAAAAACAAGAACAAGTAAATCAAAATTAATTTTAGACACCGTGCGAGACGATAATAAAAAATGCATCTATCAAGCAAGATGCGTTGGGTATGAATATAACGAACAGGGGTATTATCACAAAACCGAAAACGGCACTCTGTATTTAATTGCCTATACTAAAAGCGGTGAAGCAATGCTTGAATACGAAGGGGAAGAAACTGTACTTAAAGCGGGAAGTTTAATTTTTTTAAATCTTGCAAACAAGCGTGTAATAAAAGTTCTAAAAGGACACTGGGAAATATATTTTATGCACGTTTACGGTTCGGATACAAGCGATATTTACAAAACCGTTGCAAGTAGCGAAAAGGGATATTTTTTCGAAACCTTTGAAGGTGAAAAGATAATGGAACGCATTATGCACATTTATGATATTTATACGGGAAGCGAAATCGATCACTGCGAAATATCTGCCGAAATTTACGCCGTTTTAATGCAAATATTAAAAAATTCTAAACCGCTTGAAAAATCTGAAATTATTAGAAAAGCACTTTTGTTTATCAACACTAATTATACGTCACAAATCACGGTTGACGATATTTCTAAAAGTGTTTTTTCTTCAAAATACTTTTTTATCAGAAAATTTCATCAAGAAGTTGGGGTTTCGCCAAAGCAGTACTTAATGAAATTAAGGGTAGAAAATGCAAAAACCTTGCTTGTTCAAACAGGCAAGACAGTAAACGAAATTGCTATTTTAGTTGGTTTTGAAAACGAAAAAAATATTAATTACGCATTTAAGAAAGTACTTGGCATAACCCCCCGACAGTACCGGGAAAACTATTAATAGTTTAGTATTTAGGAAAAAAAAGGCATGGGGCTTTTTTTTGCTAGGAACTTAAAATTCGTATGAAATGCAAAAAACAAAAAAATATAATGGAAGATTTACGAGTAAATTTTGTAAGGTAATAAAGCAAATGCAAAGTAGTCTATAATTTTATTTAGATAGTATGTGGGTTCAAAAATATTGACACAAACTATAAAAAGTGATATAATTGTAATGGATAATAACTATTAGGGAACTAGCTGACTGCAGAGAACGTTGGTTCCTTTATGCATTTTTAAGGAAAATTTTATGGTTAGAAAAAAGAAATTTAAACTTTCAACCACACAGATAATATTGCTCAGCTTCCTAGCGGTGATTCTTATAGGAAGTGTGCTTTTAGCCTTACCAATTAGCTCGGCAAGCGGTGATGCCGTGCCTTATCTTGACGCCCTCTTTACTGCAACCACCTCAACTTGCGTAACGGGACTCGTTACCCTTCCCACGGTGTCTACGTGGAGCGTTTTTGGGCAGATCGTGATAATGCTATTGATACAGATTGGTGGGCTTGGTGTTATTACCGTTATTACAGGGTTGATGATTCTTTTGAATAAAAAAATGGGTATTAGCGATAGACTGCTTATTCAAGATGCATTTAATCTTAACACCATGTCAGGGCTTATTAAGTTTGTTAAGAACGTACTGCTTGGCACAGTGATTATTGAAGGTATAGGTGCCGTTTTGTATATGATCGTATTCATTCCTGATTTTGGCGCAAGGGGAATTTGGATATCTATTTTTAATTCCGTTTCTGCCTTTTGTAACGCGGGAATTGATATTTTTGCAGAAAACAGTCTTTGTGATTATGCAACAAACCCCTTAATTAACGCAGTTACGTCGGCGCTTATTATTCTTGGCGGACTTGGTTATATCGTGTGGTGGGACGTTCTACGCGTAATAAAGAGTCGTTCCGGGAAGAACAATAAGATATTCAAGCATCTAACGTTGCATTCAAAAATTGCAATTACCGTTACGGCAGGACTTATTCTTGTTGGTGCAATTTTTATATTTATTTTTGAATATTCAAACCCGTTGACTATTGGATATATGTCTTTATTTGATAAAATTCAAGTATCTTTTTTTCAATCTATAACCACAAGAACGGCGGGCTTTGCCACCATTCCACAAGAGAATTTAACGAATGCTTCCGCCACTATTTCTATTATTTTGATGATAATCGGTGGTTCGCCCGTGGGAACGGCAGGTGGTGTTAAAACGGTAACGTTTGCCATTCTTGTTTGTTCGGCGTTTGCTACCATCAGAAATAAAAAGAGCGCAAGCTTATTTGGTCGCCGTGTTTCCGAAGAATCTATAAAAAAGGCTGTTGCTGTAGTTGTAGCCTTTCTTACAATTTGCACCGTTTCAACCATATTGCTGATGGCTACAAACAACGTTTCTGCCATTGATGCAGTTTATGAAACGGTTAGCGCGACGGCAACCGTTGGCCTTTCAAGAAATTTAACGGCAACCCTTAACGCGTTTGGTAAGTTAATTATCATAGTAACTATGTATTTTGGAAGAGTCGGGCCTATCTCGCTAGCGGTGGCGCTTGGCAGTAAGAACGAAAGTCAGAACGTTATTTCAGAGCCGACTGAAGATATTAGTATAGGATAAGGAGAGAATTTATGAAAAAAAAGAAAACGTACGCAGTATTTGGGCTTGGAAGATACGGTATAGCCGTAGCAAAAGAGCTTGTGGAAAACGGTAAAGAGGTTATTGCCGTGGATGCTGATGAAGGGCTTGTTAACGACGTAGCCGCATATTTGCCTGTTTGTAAGTGTGCTGACGTTACCGATCCGGAGGTTATATCCCGTCTTGGTATTGCTAGTATTGATACGGTTATTATTTGCATGGCAAACAATTTTGAAGCAAGCGTAATGGCGGTTACTCTTTGCAAGGAAGCTGGCGTTAAGACCGTTATTGCAAAGTGCGCTAATGAGATGCAACAAAAAATATTGAGTCGCGTAGGCGCAGACCAAGTGGTTTTTCCGGAAAATGAGTCCGGCATACGCCTTGCAAAAAATCTGCTTAGTTCGGGATTTATTGATATGATTTCACTATCTAAAGACCTTTCAATCGTTGAAATTGACGTAAAGGAAGAATGGCGCGGTAAAAATTTAATAGAGCTTGATTTGCGTAAAAAATACGGCTTCAATATCGTTGCTATCAAGAAAGGCGAAACGGTGAACGTAAATGTTAATCCAGAGCAGGCGCTTGATGCAGAAAGTTCTTTAATTGTTGTTGCGAATACGGCAAAGCTTAAAAAATTAAAGTAAGTCATAACGCTTTTGTTTTGAAGATTTTGTGTTTTTATACTCTTTTGGGGCTTAAATTGCCTCTTAATTTAAAAATTTTCGTTACTACGTTATAGGCTTTGCGGTTTTGGAGTAAGGATAAAATAAACTAATTAAAAAAAATAAAATTATGCTTGTAAAACAAGTGTTTATAATTTTTTAAAAAGGTGCTTTTACGCACCTTTTTTGCTTAAAACAAATTAAGGTATTTACTTTGCGTAATAATTGTGATATAATTAGGCTGTAATTAACTTTTATTAAGGGGAAGAATTATGTGTTTGCGTGAGGACTTGCAAAAGCTTGCAAGTAATGGCTGGCAAAATCAATACGTAAAAATTAAACCGCTTTTAACGGAAGAGCAGTTGATTTACGCAGGGTTTGAGTGTGAAATTACAGAAAGTCAAAAGCAATTAGTTAACCCCTTTTGGTTTTCTATTGGCAGGGCTTATTTGTTTAAGGAAGATAATTACCCTTGCGTTATATATAATGCGGAAAATATTCCAATTGGTTTTATAAATTTTTACACGTGGCTACCAAATAAGAAGGGCTATTCTTGGAGCTTTTTTATTGATAAAAAGCATCAGGGAAAGGGTTATGGAAGGGCTTCTGCGCAGTTGGCTGTTTCTATTTTGAAATCTGCAAACCCTAATATGCCAATTAAGCTGGCAACTGAAGTGGCTAATAAGAAAGCGCAAGCGTTATACCGCCTTTTAGGGTTTAAACAATTAGCCGAAAAGGACGGCGACGATTTAATTTTTGAGTTGTAAATTCTAATTATTAGGTAGATAAATAAAATTTTGCGGAGTGGTAAAAATGATTTTTAAAGGAATATCAAAGGAATTTTCCTTGCTTAATGAGGATCAATATAATACGATTGGCGATTTTTGGGATGAAATGGCTTTGTTATACGGTTTAGAAAATCTGCAAGGGCTAGGTTATAAATGGGCAAGCAATAAAATATTTTATGCAATAGGCTTAAAGGCTGGCGATGTTAAGGATTATAATTTTTGTATTGAATTGCCTGATAAAAACTGGATTGTTGTAGACGGTAAAACGGAAAATCTTAAAGAAATTTATAACGAAATTTATAAATTTGGCGCGTTGAAATATGAAATAGAAACATTTAATGAAAAGGGTGAGTGCCAAATAAAATATTATAGATAATTTTATTTTTTAAAGTAAAGAGAATAGGTGAAATATGGAATACAGAAGATTACCTCATGGCAAACACAATGAAAAATTTAGTGTGCTTGGGCACTGTGAAAGCCGTTGTCCGTTTGCCGTAAAGCAAGAAAGCAGAATGGTAGAAATAGCAAAATATTTTAATAAATAATGCTGGTATTAACGGAACGTTAAACTTGTTAACTTTAGCAAAATTAGTAATAGATTGGATAAAAAATAAATATTTTTATGAGGGTGTATTTTTTAAAAAATGCGCCTATAGGTCGATTAACTGCATATTTTTCAATTCTTTTACTGTTTTTTGGTGTGGCTTAATAAATTAAAGTTTTACAAAAGGAAAATTGTATGAAAGACAAAATAACACTTTTGCCAATGACACCTGAAATGTATCATCGCTTTTTTAAAGAATACCAAAACGATAGCGATTTGTATCTTGATAAAAGTAAGTTTTGTGAATATTCTTATAGCAAAGAAAAGGTGGATGCATATATTCAACGGCAAATTGATTTAAAGCGCGTAACCTTTGCTATTATGCTGGGCGAAGAAATTGTTGGCGAACTTAAAATTTATAATATTGTCAATGGGGAAAGTGCCTATTTTGGCATTACTGTAAAAAACAAAAGCTATAAGGATAAGGGCATTGGCACGCGAGCAGAAGAACTTGCTTTGGATTACGTTTTTAACGTGCTTAATATTCCTATTTTGTATGCGGATAGTATTTTGACTAACACCAGAAGCCAACACGTGCTTGAAAAGGTTGGCTTTGAGTTTATTTATCAGGATGAGGAAAGAAAATATTATAAAGCGGTAAAGAAAAACTTTAAAGTTTAAGAAAAAAGTAAAAATAAAATAAATTATAAGAGGGAAAAATGGATAAGATTTGGGATGAAATGTATAATCAGGCAAAGGCGGTTTTAAACAGTCGTAAGGTTTCTGACTACGTAACCTGCGGTGACGTTTCTGCCGCTATACTTTCAAAATCAGGAAGAATTTATACTGGCGTTTGCGTTGATACTGCTTGTACTCTTGGTATCTGCGCGGAAAGAAACGCTATTTTAAATATGCTTACTAACGGCGAAAATGAAATAGATAAGGTGTTGTGCATAATGTCGGATGGTTCTAACGGCGCACCATGCGGTGCTTGTCGTGAATTGATGGTTCAGCTTATGCCAAAAAATTATCACAACGTTGAAATTATGCTTGATTATGCAAGCGGTAAAATTATAAAGCTTGGTGAAATTACACCTGAGTGGTGGATTAAGTAAAAAAAATAAAAAAGTGCGCGTATAGGTCGATTAACGGCACTTTTGCTTTAATATTTATGATTTTTCTGGTGCTTTAAACAAATAATGGCTTTTTTGCTAACAATGTTTTATAATATGGCGCAACAGCAAGTTGCTTGTAAGTTAAAGTATTCTGTGGTACAATGTAGTCACTATTAAAAGGTGGTGATTTTTATGGAAACTAAAGACGTAATTTACGAATTAAGAACTAAAAAAGGACTTTCTCAAGAAGAGCTTGCGGGTAAAATATACGTAACAAGGCAAGCGGTTTCACGCTGGGAAACAGGGGAAACTATACCCAATATAGATACTCTTAAACTGCTTTCCAAATTATTCGACGTGTCTATTAACACCCTTCTTGGTTCGCCAAGAGAGTTGGTTTGTAAATGCTGTGGAATGCCCTTAAATGATTGCGATCTTGGCAAGGAAGCAGACGGTAATTTTAACGAAGAGTATTGCAAATGGTGCTATGCGGATGGGGAATATACTCTTGACGTGTGGAAGCGTTACGTTGAACTTGGCGGAAGAGAAATGTTTGAAGAGTTTAAAAAGCAGTTAGTAAAAGAAATTAACGCCCTTTTAGAAATAGAAGTGTTGCCTAAAATAGAGAATTTGAACGTGTTGCCGGGTGAATTTGTTAATATTGAATATACGCTTCCAAACGGAAAACTTGTAAAATTTCTTGATGATAACAAAACCTATCTTGGTAGTCAGTTGGAAAGCGTGGGTGGCGATAGGTGTATTGGCGTTGCTGCGGGGTTGGACTTTATTTTAATATGCTCTTATGAGGCAAACGGAGAAAACCCCGAACTTATAACCTATAAAAGAAGATAAAAATTAAATTTACGTTTAGTTATAAGGTGAATATGTGTGAAAAGGTAAGATGCTCTTGGTGTAATTTAAAAAACCCTAAATACGTTGAATATCACGATAAAGAGTGGGGCGTGCCTAATTTTAACGAGCAATATCTTTATGAAATGCTAATTTTGGAAAGCTTTCAGGCAGGGCTCTCTTGGGAGTGCGTGCTTAATAAGCGTGAAGCCTTTAGGCTTGCTTACGATAACTTTGATTTAAACAAGGTTTGCGCTTACGGCGAGCAAAAAATTAGCGAGCTTTTAAACAATAAAGATATTATAAGGAATAGGTTAAAAATAAAAGCAAGTGTTGAAAATAGCCTAATTTTTAAAGATATAGTGCAAGAGTACGGCTCTTTTTATAACTATTTAATAGGCTTTGCCGGCGATAAAATTCTTTATGAAATAGGGAAAACGACTAATAGCCTTTCAGATAATATTTCTAAAGATTTGCAAAAAAGGGGAATGAAATTTGTTGGCTCAACCATAATTTATTCCTATTTGCAGGCAATCGGTTTAATAAACTCACACGAAAAAGAGTGTTTTTTATATGGCTCTGTTAAAACAAACGGTTAGTAAAAGGCTCGTTTGCTTTGTAACGGTTTGGTTTGTAAATTAAAATTTGGTAAAGGGTATAATATATGTTGGTTGCAATTATTGGCGAAAACTGCGTTGGTAAATCCACCTTGGCGCAAAAAATAAATGAAAAATTAAATGCTAAAATATATTCCGGTAAGGATTATTTAAGGTTGGAAAAAAATCCTACTATGGCAGAAAAAAGCTTTAAAGAGCTTTTAAAAAGTGCCGTTTGCGGTGAAAATTTAATATACCTTATTACTGAAAAGGAGCATTTGCAGTTATTGCCGGAAGGTGCTTTCAAAATAGTTTTAACGGCGGATATTTCCGTTATTAAACAAAGATTTAAGGAACGTATGCGTGGAAATTTGCCGTTACCTGTTGAAAAGATGCTGGAAAGCAAGCACGGTATTTACGATAATTTGCAATGTGATTTAAAATTAAATGAAAGCTATAATATGGAAGAAATTTTTAAAAAATTGAAACTTTTTTAACCTTTATTTCGCCTTATAGGTGAAAACTATTAAAAATATTTTTTTAAAAGTGGGCGTATAAGTCGATTATCGGCTATTTTAATTTAAAGGAGT
>JAZSMG010000060.1:0-22861 GCA_045535775.1 Christensenellaceae bacterium
TCCTAAGACCGCTTGGCCTCCGACTTTACGGTTGCAATAGATACAACGTAACCGCTCATTACGATACCAACACCAGTGTTGGTGTACCAGTAGTCTACTTCTTGTAAGGGTTCTTTTTGTTCAGAAACAGTCATTCTGTAACCCTTAGTGGTGGTTTCACCCTTGTATGCGAAGGTAGCGTTGATTCTTACTTGAGGATTAAGTGATGAGGGGTAAACGATACATTCCTTACCGTCTTCACTAATTTCAAGATAATCAGCATATTCTTCATCAACAGACCAAGTAATGGTTGCAGTGTGGCCTTTGAATTCACAAGTTGTGTCTAGAGCAAAACTAGTAAATACTGTGCCGTTGTTTTGAATAAAGTTGTATGCACCGCTGAAATCATAAACGCTTAATGAGTTTACGTAAACAGTGAATGATTTGGTTACTTCTTCTGAAAGAGCAACGGTTAAGTTAACTTCCGTTCTTTCTTCAGGTAAACCAACTTTTGCAACGTATTGTCTTTCAATACCGTTTTCTTCGTCACCTGCAAGTTCTTCTAAAGCGATAATTGCGTTGTTAGAAGTCCAAGTAGCATCATATTTGCCAATTTTGCCAGGAAGAACGAAGTCCTCTGAAATCGTTTGTCCATCTTTATCAAAGATGTACATGTCTAACGTTGCCTGCTTGTCTGCGTTTGCTTGAATTTCCTCTTTCTTGTTTTCACAACCAATAAATGCAAAGCAAGAAAGGGCTGTTACAAGAGCAAGAAAAGCAATCAAAATTTTCTTCATCTTTATTTCTCCTTTAAAATTTGTTTAAATTTAATTATTTTAGTTGAAAATTAGAAAGATTTAATACTGTTATTTCGCCAGAGTTTGCTTCATACTGATAACCTTTTACACTAAACTTCTTACCTGCTGTGAAGTTATTTGTGAAATCTTCACCAACTTCTACCTTGAAGGTAAACTGTTTATCCGTACCGCTAGTACCGTCTTTAGTACGTTGTTGAGCGGTTGCAACGATGGTTAAAATACCGTCTTCAACAGAAGAGCTTACTACCGTTGCGTTTGTGTAAAGGGTTTCGCTGTACTGATCAAGGTACCCCTTAGAAGAGTCAAAAGTTAAAAGATAATTTCTTTGTATAGGTGCTGTATACACCTTGGGATTGTTTGCACCAAATATTACGTCATACTTAACGTCAGAAATTTGGAATCTACCGTTGTAATATTGAATTACGCCAACAACACGGTAAAGGTGACCTATTGGCATTGATGAAGCAGCGCTTGAGCTGTATGCTGCGTAAACGTCAATAGTGTATCTGTTGCCTTCTTCATCGTAATATTCAGCAGTAAAGGTATGCGTACCTGTATTTGAAACTCTTAAGTCGCATAGGCATGCCGTAAAGGTAACCTTTGAACCTGATTCGGTTTCTATATTGTAATACGCATCAGTATTATTAATGAAGTCTTTAAGAGTGATTTCCTCCGGCTCGTCTGAGTATAGAGGATCATCTAACTTAGAGTAAATGCGAAGTTGAATTTTTCTTGCAAACGTATTTGCCTTTGCAAAATATTCGTTATAAGGATATTTGTTGGTAGCCATACCCTTATTTTCGCTAAAACCGTTTTCAACCAACTCTAAATTTAAACATTTAAAGTTGCTATCTGTAGCTGTTTTATACCATACGTAACCTAAATATCTTGTACCGTAGCTATCCTTTTCTGCACGGGGAGCAGTAGCTTCCAAAACAATTTCAGTTGCTTCTTTTAAGCGTTGCTTTGTGAAGAATGATGCAGCCTTGCCCCATTTTTGAACACTACCGGTTGATTCAGGTGTATCAATTTGGTAATATCTAACAGAAATTACGTCCCCTTGAGCAAGTGTAAAACGAGTCGTATCACCGTCGGTATGAGCGTCAAGCGTTGCTCTGCCGATACCGTCTGTTAAAAAGGACTTGTTTTCATAACTCTTTTGTAACTTTAAAGTGGACGTGATTTCATCATAATATTGGGTATTATCAGCAACTTCGCTTTGTTGCGGTGTGCTGGTGCCACTGTCTTTTGCACCGTCACAAGCAACAAATGCAAGGCTACTTAAAATAACCAATATTACGATAATTAATGATGAAATCTTTTTCATTTTAATAAACTTAGTTTTTATTATTTGCGTTTTAATTCTTACTTACCGCCACAGTTCTTGTATGCATCAGCAAGAGCTTGTTCTGCAGTCTTTTGACCGGTTAAAGCAAATACTAAAGCAGTACCAACCTGTTCACGAGCAGTTGAAGAACCAACGAATGCGGGTGAGGTATAGAATCTGTCTGATAATCCCTTAGCTACTTCTGCAGCTTTTGCAGTGATGTTACCCTTTGCAAGGTGTGCAACGTAATCGGGATTTTCGAAAGTAGAAAGACGGCAGGGGTTGTAACCTGATGCAATTGAGAATGCAGCTTGGAAAGTGGGATCCATAAGTTCCTTAAGGAATAACCAAGTCATTTTTTGCTTTTCTTCAGAATTAGTAACACCGTTACCATCCTTTAACATAACGATAGAAGGACCTTGAGAGATTACTGAGTAATCAACAGCACCGTCAGCTAAAACTGAACCGGGGATAGGAGCGATAGCCCATTCAAACTTGTTACCGGGATCTTGGTGAGATGCACCACCTGATGAACCGATACAGTATACTAGACCGCCGTCATCAACGCCCTTAGTGAATAGAGCACTGGTGTATGCGCCGTAGTCTTCTTGAGTGGTAATGTAACCTTCATTGTAGTAGCCGTTAAGTTGTTCTAACCAAGCTTGAGCTTCTGCGTTCTTGAATAAGTAGTGAGGTTCAGAAGCGCTGGTGTAGCCCCAACCGTTTTGCTCGCACATGGTGATGAACCAGTTAGCTTCAGAGTCATATCCTAGAGGAGTAGCAGTGGGATATTTTGCAACGATAGCTTCACATTGTGCCCAAAGTTCATCCCAAGTGGTTGCAATGGGAAGATCTAAAGCATCTAATGCGGTCTTGTTAACGTACATTAATTCGGTTGATTTTACGAAAGGAAGGGTAATCATTGATTTAGCTTCTAAACCGTAAGATGCATAGTTAGCAAAGTTTTCTGCATAACCTTCGTTGTAGTAACCGGGAACGAAGTCAGCAATTACTTCAGCAGAGAAACCAATTTCGGGATCGTTGATAAACTTGTTAAGGTCTACTACCTTACCGGTCTTTAAGTATTGAGCAACGTGGTCAGGATAGCAGTATGCTAAGTCAGGTTGAGATGCAGCTTGGAAGTCAGAAACGATTTTGTCTTTTGTTTCATCATAGCCACCGGGTTGAACGTGTTCAACCTTCCAACCGGGATACTTTGCTTCAAAAGCAGCGATTGCGTTAGCAGTAACTGTTTGTAGAGAGTCACCTTGTGTTGAATAGAACACGATGGTCTTTGAATAGTCGATAGCTGCGTCACCGCCGTCATCACTAGTACCGTCGCTGGTGTTGCCGCCACCACAAGCAGTTAAAAGGGTGCTTGCCATCATAAAGATGACTAACATGATGCTTACAAGTAGTTTTTTCATAAATTTCTCCTTAATGTTTATTATACCCACTTTTGTGGATTATACCAATTTTTTTGCCTTTTAGGCAGTTTTTTTACCTTTTAAAAGGTTAAGCACTACGGTTAATTACCGTAATTTTTAAGTTTAGCCCTTCGTACCGCTCTTTGATACGCCGTGCATAATGTATTTTCTGCAGAATATGAATAATACGAATAAAGGAAGTGATACTATACATACCGCTGCCATTTTTAAAGTGTTAAGAGTTTCAGACTTGCCGTAATTTACAGCGTTTTCTGCACCGAACATCTCAACCATTTTTTCATAAACCATTCCGTCCCTATCGGTAAAGCCCTTGGTTACCCAGTTGGTAATCATTTGCCACTGTTCTAAGTTTACAAGGCGAGGCCAAATGTAAGAGTTCCAAGTACCGATGAACTTTAATAGCGTTATTGATATTAAAGTGGGGGCTGTAAGCGGTATCATAACCTTAATTAAATAACCCATATCGGAAAGACCGTCTACCTTAGCCGCCTGATACAGCGAATTCGGTATTTGCATGAAGTTATTTCTCATAAGATAAATGTAATATACGCTTACTAAGAAGGGAACTATTAGAACTGTATAAGAGTTAGACCAACCTAGGTTTGCAGGTGATACGGTGATGTAGTTCGTAATGGTATACATTTCACCGGGAATCATCATTGTGCCAAGCATGATAGAGAACAGTAAGTTTTTGCCCTTAAAGTCCATTCTTGCAAGTGCGTAAGCAGTGATGATGATTACAACTAAACCGATAAGCGTTGAGGTAAAGCCTACTATTAAGGTATTAACCAAAATTTGTGTAAAGCTTGCGCCTGAGTTGTTGGTCTGCTTTAAAACTGCCGTATAGTTTACCCACATTGCCTTATCAGGGAAAAACGAACCTGTGGGATCACGGTATTCCATTTCTGTTTTTATTGATGAAATGAACATCCAGAAGAAGGGAAGGAATGCAAACACTGCACAAATAGTAAGGAATGCATAAACGAAAACGTTTTTAACTATACCCTGTATCTTTTGTTTTTTATGTTCTTTTTCAATATCAAACATGGCTTGAGGTTGAGGAGTAGTTACTTCAGAAATTTCTTTTACGTTATCTTCCATATCACACCTCCTAGTACGTTACGCGCTTTTTACTTACGCGTAGATTGATGAGCGTTATAATCATTATTATTATAAATAACAATAAAGATCCTGCATATGCATAACCCGTTTGACCAAGTTCAAGGTAATTGTAAATATAACCTACCATCGTACCCATATCGTAGTTGGTACCCATTTGAGGACCGAATACACCAACAACTGCAGAGTACTGCTTCATACCGCCCATAATACCCGTGATTAATAGGTAAGAAATCATGGGGGAGATAAGAGGCGTGGTTATTTTCCATAATATAGTGCTACGGCTTGCACCGTCTATTCTTGCTGCATCGTAGTACTGCTTATTTACGCTTTGTAATGCGCTGAATAAGATTAAAATCTTGAAAGGTAGACCGGACCAAACCTCGTAAATAATCATTATAACGTATTTAGTCCAAGGAATGTCTACACTGCCTAAATGCCAAACTAAGTCCTTTTTGCTTTCTAAGCCTATACCCTTAATCCAGTTGATGGGTTCTGCGCCAAGCCATACGAGTAAATCGTTTACCATACCTAACTGAGCAGTGCCTGCGTTTATTTGACGCTGTGTACCGATAACCTGGAAGAAAGTTAAGAAAACGGCACCCATTGCTAGTGAGTTGGTTAAATAAGGTAAGAATAATACCGTTTGATATGCCTTTTGTAAGGGCTTAATTGATTTTAATGCTACTGCAATAAATAATGCTATAAAGGTTGAAAGGGGAACAGAAACGAAGGTTAATACCATCGTGTTGGTTAAGCACTGCAAGAAGCTTGCACCGCCGGTACCCGTATCACCCTTTAAAACTCTAACGAAGTTATCTACGCCCCAGCCGTTAAAGGTGTCCGTAAGGCCGTCGTATTCCTGCTTGAAAGAGTTTACGAAGGCACTCACGATGGGATAGAAGGTAAATACACACATCAAAAGCAAAGCGGGAAGAACGAACAGCCAACCTTGTTGAGAACGAAGAAAACGACTAATTCTTTCCTTGGTTGGGAGCGTTGGAACTTCCAATGCTTCACCTACCGAAACTGCTTCCGCCGGCGTACCCGTTTGCTGTACGTCAACCTGTTCGGTTTCGGGTAAATTGTTTTTGTCCTTAGTCATCTTAATAAATCCTCTCTTCAGTTTCTGCGTTAAACAAATGAACCTTGTTGGGTTTTAGATTGAAGGTAAGCTGTTTTGCATCCGCGGGAAGCTTTACGTCAGAGTCGATTATTGATCTAACGGTGGGCTTGTTTGAATCTGCGTGAGTTGAAACAACTGATTTATCTCTACCCATAACCTCAATATGGTCAAGGTCTAAGGTGAACTTGCCGTTTTCATCATAAATGAAGCCTTCAGGACGAATACCTACAAGAACTTCTTGATCTTCAAGGTCAGGTCTTTCTAGAACAGCTTCATCACCGATATATAACTGACCGTTTGAAATTCTACCCTTGAAGATATTGATAGGTGGCGTTCCTAAGAAGTTCGCTACGAATAGGTTAGAAGGATCATCGTAAATACCTTGAGGATCACCAACCTGTTGAATAACACCTAACTTCATAACTACCATAATATCACAAATACTCATTGCTTCTTCTTGGTCGTGTGTTACGAATACGGTGGTAATACCTGTTTCACGTTGAATTCTTTTAATTTCTTCCCTGGTTTGAAGTCTTAAACGAGCATCTAGGTTTGATAAAGGTTCGTCTAAAAGTAAAACGTTGGGCATTTTTACAAGCGCACGTGCGATTGCAACACGTTGTTGCTGACCGCCTGATAGCTCGCTGGGCTTACGCGCCATAAGATCTTCTATTTGAACGAGCTTTGCCGCATCTAATGCTCTTGCTTTTGCTTCCTCTTTAGGCATTCTCATGTTTGTTAAGGGGAACATGATGTTTTGCTCTACCGTCATATGGGGGTATAATGCGTAGTTTTGGAAAACTAAGCCGATACCACGTCTTTCTGCAGCCAACGTTGTAACGTCTTGATCATCAAATAAAATGTTACCGCGTGTTGGGCTTTCTAAGCCTGATAGCATAAATAAAGTTGTTGACTTACCGCAGCCTGAAGGTCCTAGTAGACCAACTAGTTTTCCTGATGGAATTTCAAGATTCATGTCGTTAACTGCTATAACTTCGCTACCTTTTTTGTTTCTGCTTGGGAAAGCTTTAGTTAGATGGTTAATTGTTATTTTCATGCGCGTTCTTCCTCTCGCCTTATAATTTTTGCCTCAATGGCTTTTTTATATCCTTCAGCAACTATCGTTGCCGGTATAAATTCCGTATTATAACGTTCCTGTAAATCAGATGGCTGCAAGGTGTAAATTCCCGCTTTCATCCTTTGTGTTTGCGTGTAACCGTTTGCACCGTTTAAAGTGAAAGTTACCTTTTCCGTTTCGTTTGCGTAGGTAAGCTCTATTTCCTCCCCTTCCTTTAGGTTTACCGTTTCAAGCTTAAACTCTACTTGACTGTAATAACTCGTGCCGTAAACGGACTTATCAATGGGTTTTTCTTTGGGTTTGATTTTTAAAACCTTTGCGCCAAACCACTTAATAAATTTTAAAATATACTTTGTTCCCAGTAAAAAGTCGCCTATTACGTATGCACAAATAAAGTAAATAACTACAACTCTGGACGCGCGCTTGTCTGCCCTGGATTTTGCAACCACGGAACTACTCTTTGCGTAATCCTCGTTTTCTAAAAGCTTATTGTTTAACGCGGTTAATTCAGCGCTTAACGCTTCCATTTCATTTTCATAAGTGCTTTCTTCGGTGCGACGCACGCTATATTCTGCAAACTCGTTATTCTTCTGAATAAAGGCATCAACGTCATTAAAAAACTGCGTTTTAAAGAGATTTTCACTGCTAAAGGTAGAATTGCTTATTTGCACTTCGCCGTAAACACTTCCGTCTGCCTTTATAAACGTTAAAGAAGTTATTTCCGTAACGCCTAACTCGCTCATTTGCTCTTCAGCAAGATCTAAAAAGAAAAAATTATTCGTTAAAAGTGAAGAAATACAGTCAAGCACTTCGTCACCGTTACTATCCGCGTTCAAAATACCGTATTCTTTTTGCCCGCCTGAAGTACCTATAAGTAGCATCGCTTGATTTTCTGCAAGCTCACCAAGCGAAAAACCTCCGCTAACGCCGTATACAAAGCCCGCGTACGATTTATGCATCTTGTAATCCTTCTTTACTTCGGCATCCTTTTCTTCAGGCTTGTATTCGTACTCGTATAAAGTAGCCGCTTCAAAAAGAACTATTCCACCGCCTGCATTAAAACGCGCATCTAACACGACGTTTTTGTTGTAATACCCGCCAACCATAGCCATCGCCTCGGTGTAATTTCCACCGTCCAGTTGGTCTTGCATTATGTTTAACGCCTCACCGTCATACATGAAAATAAACGGTAAAAAAATAGCCAGTATGATGCCAAATGAAAACACGAATAGGTAGTAGATTATTTTTGCAAATATACTTCCCTTTTTCATACGCTATTTATCGTCAACCTGATCGTTTGTTTGCGTCGATAAATCAATATCATTTCCAGCTTCAGCATCCCTGGCTTGCTTTGCGGCGTTAAACGCCTTTTCTCTTTCTCTTAAATTGTTACGCTGTATTTCGTACTGCTCTCTTCTAAAAACGGGGATTAAAAAATACACGGCAACAATCAC
Organism: Christensenellaceae bacterium; assembly: GCA_045535775.1. Lineage (GTDB taxonomy): Bacteria > Bacillota > Clostridia > Christensenellales > Borkfalkiaceae > HGM11416. The sequence continues at coordinate 8,350 of JAZSMG010000060.1, forward strand.
CGCGATAATAATTCCGCAAATCAAAAAGAATCTGCGGTCAACCTTACCCAATTTTTGTAATTTTGTTGCTAAAAGTAATGCATTTTGCATAGTATGATACTCCTTTACAGTAGCTATAGCTATGATTTAAAATGGGTATGCGATTCGCCTTTATACGACAAAACTCACACACGCGCATACTTACAAACCTATTATAAAACATTTCACAAAAAAAATCAAACGATTTTAATAGGTGAAAGATAAAAAATACCAGTCAATTTATTAAATAATAAAAGAACTTATTTTTTACTCGTTTTTTTTGATTTTTTGCACCTTTTTTACAAATTAGATTTTTAGCCGTTTTTATTCTTTATAACGCCAATACTACCCGCACCCCGTACGCCATTTACTATTTTACCTAAGAGATTGTTTTATCGCTTAACAGTTTGACTTTAAAACAAACTTTTTGCGAATAAAATGCACGATAATCGACTTATAGCCCTACTTTTAACGTTTAATTACAGCGCAAAAAACAAAAGCTGCAAAGAGTTTTTCATCCCCTTTGCAACCTACTATTATTCCATTAGTTCTTTAATTGCCTTTTTGTAAATACGGCTCATTTTTTCTATATTTTTTACCGTTATATATTCGTTTGGTTCGTGCACGGGTGCGTCCTCTCCAGGAAATTCAGGGCCGAAAGCTGCGCCGATAGGTAACGCCCTTGCGTAAGTACCACCGCCGATTGCCATAGGTTGAAGATTACTGTTCGTTTCTTCGTTGTATACCTTTAATAGTGTTTTAATTAAAAAGCTGTCCTTTGAATTAAACAGGGGCTTTTGGTGGTTGCCAAGCAAGGTATATGGGGCAATTTTTGCAGAGCCTTCTTCTATAAAGGTAGGGGGGAGGGTGGAAGGATAACGGAAGTCCACTATAATATCCATCTTTCCGTCCTTTGCACTGATTACGTTGGGTGACATAGTTAAATATCCCGTTTCATCGTTAGCCTGCTTTAATGCGTAGCAATCGTCGAAAAGTGCTTCGTGAACGTATGCGCTAACTAACCCCATTTCCGCAAGGTATTTTAATAGCGGTGAAATCGCGTTTTTGCCTTTATCCGGGGTGGATCCGTGTGCGGAAATACCAAAGCTTTCTATTTTTTCGCCGTTAACCTTTAAGCCAAATTTTTTAACAAGCTCTTCGTTAATAGAAGCAATTGCGTAAGCGTAGTCGCATACCATATTGGGCATTTCACCACCGCTTACAACTATATTTTTATCGCACTCAAAGTGAAACTGAGGGTGAAAAATACCCTTTTCCGCATACAAAACAGGGAAATTGCCGTCGGGAGAAAAGCCGTAATCAGGCATTTTTGCAACCTTGTTGTAGTGAGCCATACATTGCCAACCGCTTTCTTCGTTACAACCCAAAATCAACTTAACGGTATGCTTGGGAATAAAACCCTCGTCTTTAAGTTCTTTCATCATAAATAATACGCAAATAGTAGGGCCTTTATCATCTAAAGTGCCTCTTGCGTAAATTTTTCCGTCCTCTTCAGTAGGGGTAAAAGGAGGATATTTCCAGTCTTCTAGTCTACCTGCCTTAACAACGTCTAAGTGGCAAAGGATACCCATGGTTTGCTCTTCGCTTTTACCGCGCCAAATAACTTCACCAACGTATCCATCGTAGTTAACCGTTTCAAAACCCATATCCTTTGCAAGGTTTAAAGTAAATTCCAACGCATCGTAAACGTCTTTGCCGAATGGCATTTGAGGTAATGCGGGGGCTTGAACGCTTGGAATCGCGCATAATTTCATAATATTTTTCTTAATTTCATTAATTTGTTGCATATTTTGCCTCAATTTTTTAAAAATCCTTTTATTTTATTATACACTTTTTTTTAAATATGGTAAAATGTATTAGTAGGTTTTTTAAAAATTAGCGGAGTTTTTTATGCACGAAGGACATAGGGAAAGACTGATTTCAAAATTAATTGGCGGAAACACTCTACTTTCTGACCACGAAATTTTAGAAATTCTGCTCTTCTATACAATACCCAGAAAAAACGTTAACGATTTAGCGCATAGACTTATTAGCTCCTTTGGCTCTTTACAAGGATGCTTTTCTGCAGACTATCACTCCCTTATGTCTATTGAGGGAGTTGGGCATAAAACCGCAACCTTTATTATTACTATGGGCGAAATTCAAGCGCGGATAGCAAAAAATACCAACGAGCTACCCGTTATTTTTAGTTTTGATAGCTGTAAACAAATGCTAATAAATTCCTTCAGGGGCTCTACCGAAGAAAAATTTTGCGCTTTATTTTTAGATAAGCAGGGAAAAATCGTTTTTAGAAAGATTTTTTCATCACACGAAAATAATGAAGTAACCATTGATATCGGCGAGCTTTTAAAGGGTACTCTTGTTAAAAAACCGCACAGCGTGGTTATTTGCCATAATCACCTTTCTAACAACTGCAATCCTTCCGATACCGATGATAGATCAACGGAAAAAATTTACTTGGCTTTAAAGCTTAACGGCATTTCTTTGATAGACCATATTATTGTTGCAGGTGATAAGGCGTTTAGCTATCACGTTTATGATAAATTGGAAGCTATTAAGAAAAAGGTAGATCAAACCCTTTACTAAAATTTACAGTTTTTTGTCTAGGCTAAGTGTTATACGCTGTTATTTTTGTGAAACATTAGTTAATCGCGCTATTTGGCGGTTTTTTGTGAAACATAACTAATAACTTAATGCAAAAAGGCATTTAATAGGTGTTAAATTTTAATATACGTTAGCATTTTTTACTTACTTTTGCTTTTTTTGCTATTATTGCATTTTATTGCTATTTTACTGCCAATAAGAAAAGCAAAAAAGTGCCGTTAACAGCGTTATTGCCCCACTTTTTACTAATTTTAAATAAATTATGGTGCCCTTTGGCACTTGGAGGATAAAAATGGAAAAAATCAGAACAAGATTCGCCCCTAGCCCCACCGGGTTTATGCATTTGGGCGGACTAAGAACAGCACTTTACTGCTATCTTTACGCTAAAAAGCAAGGCGGTGACTTTATTTTAAGAATTGAAGATACCGACCAAGAACGCTTTGTTGAAGGTGCTGTTGAAGTTATTTACTCTTCTTTAAACGAATCCGGCATTCACTACGATGAAGGACCTGATAAGGGTGGTGATTACGGCCCCTACGTTCAAAGCGAAAGAAGATCTATTTACTTAGAATATGCTAAACAACTTGTTGAATTAGGCGGTGCTTACTACTGTTTCTGCACCAAGGAACGCTTAGAAACGCTAACAGACGATAAGGGCAACCGCAAATATGATAAACACTGCTTACACCTTTCTAAAGAAGAGGTTCAAAGAAGAATTGATGCCGGTGAACCTTACGTTATCCGCCAAAATATCCCTTTAGAAGGTAAATCAAGTTATGAGGATATGGTTTTTGGTACTATCACCGTTGATTATGCTGAACTTGAAGATAATATTCTAATTAAGAGCGACGGACTACCCACTTACAACTTCGCAAACGTTGTAGACGATCACTTAATGAAGATTTCACACGTTATTCGCGGTACTGAATATCTTTCTTCTACACCTAAGTACAACCTTATGTATGATACTTTTGGATGGGAAAGACCTCATTACATTCACTTACCCATTATCATGAAGGATGCAACTCGCAAGCTTTCAAAGAGATACGGCGATGCTAACTTTGACGATTTCGTAAATAAGGGCTATCTTCCGGAAGCTATCGTTAACTACGTTGCTCTTCTAGGCTGGAGCCCCAAGGAAAACGTTGAAAAGATGACGATGGAACAGATGATTGAGCTATTCTCTTTAGACGGTGTTTCTAAATCCCCCTCTATTTTTGACGACGTAAAGCTTCGTTGGCTTAACAGCGAGTACTTAAAAGAGCTTTCGGATGAAGAATTTGCACGCGTTGCAGAGCCCTTCTTTGCTAAATCTAAGGTTTACGGCAAGTATGATTTACTTCAACTTTCTGCTTTACTTAAGTCTAGAGTGGAAATTTTAAGCGATATTCCTTCAAAAATCGACTTCTTAGAAGAGTTTGGAGAATATGACGTTGAATTATTCTACCACAAAAAGATGAAAACCGATAAGGACGTTGCACTAACCGTTCTTCCTTGGATTAGAGAAAAGTTAGAAAATGCTCCTTCATTCGACCACGATACCATTCACGATCTTTTAATCGGCTTAGCTACCGAAAAAGAAATGAAAAACGGTCAAATTCTATGGCCTGCACGTGTTGCTTTATCCGGTAAGGACGTTACCCCCGGCGGTGCAATTGAACTTGCAGTTATCTTAGGCAAGGAAGAAAGTTTAAGACGTATTGATTTTTCTTTGGAATTATTAAAAAAGGCTTAATTTTAAAGAACTTGTAGCAAATAAACACTTTTAACGTCTTTTAATTAAATACTAAACCACGCACCGCTCTTAGTGCGTGGTTTTTTTAATACAAAAGAAGCCACGCGCGTTTTGCATGGCTTCTCCGTTGTTACGTCAAACACTAAAAGTTAAATTCCCGCAGGCTTATTCTATTTAGTGAAGCTTTTACTACTCTTTCCGTTTTTCCGAATGACTTTTTTATATTGTTTTATTATCTAAATCACTTTTTATCTTTTACTGCTTTGGGGGTGGTAAATTTTTATAAATAAATAAAAAATTTCCTAGCGCTAATAGCAAAACAATACCGGTTCTTTTTTTGTTTTAATTTTTGTTTTTAATAAAATCAGTGGTCTTTTTAAATAAAAATTAAGTTTCGTAAGTACCTTATTTTTCGTGAAACAATTTTGTTGAATTTACTGTTAATTGCCTTATTTGCAACTTTTTTGTGAAACATTTTGCCATTTTTATGTGTTTTTCATTAGTTTTGTTTCACAAAATCAAATCATTTTCTTTTCTTTTAAAATTTCAATGGTTTTTCTTGCACTACCGCACAAGCTTCGGGGTAAATTATCTACGTTAAAGTATTTTAGCTCTAAAACCTCTTCCTTTTGTAGCTTTTCCTCACCCAATACCTTTTTGCATAAATAATTAATCTCTACCGCGTAAATTTCATCACCGTTAGGATAAAAATAATGGGCATCTTCGCCCGAGGTTACGTTTATTAAGGTTAAATCTTCAGCAATTAAGCCTGTTTCTTCAAAAAACTCCCTTTTTGCGCTTTCTTCGGGCGTTTCGCCAAGCTCCATACTTCCACCGGGCAGGCTCCAGGTTAGATCGTCTGCCCTTTTTTCAAGTAAAAGCTCCCCTTTTTCGTTTATTGCATAAACAACCCCAACCGCCACGAGCAACGGTCTTTTACCAATTCCTTCAATTTTTCTTAAATCAAGCACGTATCCCATATTTTTTCCTTTATTTAGCAAATTTTTAGTAGGTTTTTATGCAGTTTTGCAAAAAATTTAATCTTTTTTACTTAATAAAAACAACCAATGGTTTTGTATATTCCTACTTTTTTAAATTATACTACTATTTTTTACCTTTTGCAAGCACCAAAAGGTAATTTTTATTTTTTCATATTTTTTACTAAATCAACCTAAAATGTTTATCCTTCTAAATTACTTTTATAAAACTTTTACCACCGCGACTTTTTTCTAATTAAGTTACTTTTAAACGGCTTTAGTTCCAGCCTTTTATTCGCCCTATTTAACCCACTTTTCATCTATTTTTCAAACCTTTTTTTTAACCTTAATTTTGTAAAATTTTATGTTGAAATTTATAATTTTTTTCACCTTGAATTGTGCGATAATCGACCTATAGCCCTACTTTTTAACCTTTTTAGCGTGATTTATCAACATTTTTTACCTACTTTGTGGATTGTTTTAATTTTAAAACATTTTTTGCCTGTTTTTGCTTTTTTGTGAATTTAACCACCTTTTTATCAACGTTAAATATTTTCACTTAAAATGCAGATAAAATGCCTAATATTGCTTAACCTACCGAACCACCGCACAGCCCTTTTTTTTCATCGGCTTTTTGCTTGTATTTAGCTTATTTTTGATTACTTAGACCCATTCAAGAATACTCCTCTTTAATTTTGCTTTTTTGCAAAACGTGCAATATTTGAGCAATTCGCAACAGATTACGTTTTTTATTGTTTTGAACCCAAACAATTCTATTTTTAACTATTTTTCCACCATCTTTTTCATTAGCTTAAATTTTTTTCATTTAATGATTTTTCATCTGTTTTTATTAGTTTTCTATCCAATAGTTTTAACCTTCAATTTTTCCCAAAAGTCCGCCTATAGCGCGATTATCAACTATTTTAGCACTATTTTTTATCAATAATTTCACTAAATTAAAGGTTTTTATCAATTTTCCCGAAGTTTCCATCACTTTTTACCTTAAAGATTTTTTCCAAGCCAAAACCCTTCATTTTTGCTTAATTTTGCTATTTTTCTTACCTTTAATTACCGTTTTGAACTTTTCTTAGGAAAAATATTAAAAACCCACTGCCTTCTATCTTGTTTTACTTTTGCAACGTTAAAATTGACTAAGTTACCCCGTCAAGTATGTATTGCCGTTAATAAAACAACCAAATCTACTGCAAAAACCGCCCTATAAGGCAATTATTAGCCCATTTAAACCCAAAACTAGCCTGCTTCATCACAAGTCCAACAAATAGTCAAAACGAGGCTTAAAAGCTAAATTAAGGCTTCATATCTACTAGATTTATTCTCCCGAACGCAAATCAAGCCCATTTTTTTTGCGAGTCACAGAAAATTATTAGCAACTCAAGCTTCAAAAGTCATTTTTACAAGAAAACATACCCAAAATCGCCATTTAAGCAACAATAACAACCAAATCTACTGCAAAAACCGCCCTATAAGGCGATTATTGGCCCATTTAAGCCCAAATCAAGCCTACTTCACCCACATTGACAAATAGTCAAAAGGAGGCTTAAAAGCTAAATTAAGGCTTCATATCTACTAGATTTATTCTCCCGAACGTAAATCAGGCCTATTTTCAACTCAAACCACAGAAAATTATTAGCAACTCAAGCCTCAAAAGTCATTTTTACAAAAAAATATACCCAAAATAGCAATTTTAGCAACAATAACAACCAAATCTACTGCAAAAAACGTCCTATAAGGCGACTATTCGCCCATTTAAGCCCAAAACTAGCCTACTTCATCACAAGTCCAACAAATAGTCAAAACGAGGCTTAAAAGCTAAATTAGGGCTTCATATCTACTAGATTTATTCTCCCGAGCGTAAATCAAGCCTATTTTAATACGAGTCACAGAAAATTATTGCAAAATAAGCCTCAAAAGACATTTTTACAAGAAAACATACCCAAAATTGCCATTAACGGTAAAAATTTAGCCGTTTTTGATTGTTTTTTATAAAAATTTGCAATCCCTTGGCTATTTTTTCTGCCATTTTGTAAACGGTAGATATTTTACTAACCGTAAAAAGAGCTCTTTCGCCCCTTTTTTCACCTAAAATAGCAATAACACTCAGGTCGCCCACCTTTGGAAGGTTCTTATTCACTCCCAAACCCGGCTTTATACCCGTTTTTTGCACTTTTATCAACCCAACGTCCTCTTTTCTACCAATCGCGGCATCTACGGCAATTACAAGGCTATCAGGATGAGCCCTTTTTATAAAATCAACCGCATAAGGAACTTCTTTTGCAGTAATTGGCGTAATCAAATCCCCGTAAGAAAACACCCCGTCAACTTCATTTTCAAAAAGACTGCCACAAATAGGAGCCAAGCTGTCACCTATATTACTATCTGAGCCAATAAAAAGAAAAATTATGCTTTCGCAAGGAGCAACAAGATATTTTTCTAACGTTTTGGCAATAAAATTACTAATATTTTCATTTTTGTAATCAAAACTCATAACGTCCATAGCTAAATTTTCGCCTTTTTGAAAAGATTTTATTCTTTTCTATTGCAAATTCTGCAAATGAATGTTATAATATTTACAATCCAGCCCATTTGGGCATTAATTTAATAGAAGGAGGAAGAATATGGACGGAGTTCCCTCAACCAACTTAGGCTCCGGGTTAATCGCCGACCTCATTTGCTTGGCAATTATTGTTATTTTTGCCATCGCAAACTGGCGAAAAGGCTTCATTTCACAGCTTTTTAGAGCAATTTCTACCATTGGCGCATTACTTTTAGCTTATTTTTTAGCCGAAACCTTTGTTAATTTAGCAAATGAAAGCTTTAATTTCAGCGGTATAATCGCCGATAAGATACAGGGCTTACTCGGTGAAGGCACTGCGTATTTGGCAGATCTAACCGAAGAGAATCTAAAAACAGCTATTGCGGAGCTAAAATTGCCTGATTTTATCGCAGATTTTGCATTACAGGCACTTTCTAGTGCAGGTACCGGAGTTTTTGAAAATATTGGTGACTTTTTAGCAAACGTTATTACCCATTACATCGCTATAACTATTGCTTTTATCGTAATTTTCATAATTGCAAAGATTATTTTGTTTATCGTTTGCAAAATTATTGAAAAAATCGTTAAGTTACCCCTTATTAGACTAGTCGACAAGGCGTTAGGCTTACTTTGGGGTCTAATTAAAGCAGTAATTTTCTTATTTGTTGCAATCTTTATCGTTGAAATTATGCCCGGTGATGCTTTTGCAACCGCTAAATCAGCGCTAAACGATTCATTACTGGCGTCTTTCTTGCAAAATTATAACGTTTTCACTATTGCAATGAATTGGATCGCAACAAAATTAAACCTAAAAATTTAACCGTTAAAAGCCGATTTTTTAGTCGGCTTTTTTTCATGCATTTTTCACGCCTAAAGCAATTGTTTCACGGTTAAAAAATACAGTTTAAGCCATAAATTCGCTTGTTTTTTAATATTTTTTAAGTTTTTATTGTATTTATTTAACTGTTTATCGCGTTTTTTGCAAATTCCGCAAATTGTTTCACGAAATACGCAAAAAATTAATCGGTCAAAAAAATCGGAGAAAGATTTTCACCGTTTTTTTACAGTGTTTTTCACCCAAAATTCCGCATAAAATCTACGATTTTGAGTTTGTGTTAATTTTTATTTTTCAATAGGATAGGCAATTTTTGTTTCACGTGAAGCAATTTTAGGCTTTCTTAATAAAGTTTCACGTGAAACACAAAAACGCATTGTTTAACAGTTGATTTTGAGCGATTTTTTAGCCTTTATTTTATATTTTTAAACGTGAATTTTAGTTGTTTTTTGGCAAAATAAAAAAGTAGCGCAGGTGGCATTCTAAATACTTATTTTTATGCGTATATTGCTAATTTTGGGATATTTTATAACTTTTGTGGTGAAATTAGAGCACGCAAACCACTTATTTATTGTCTTTGCGTACAATGTTGTTCTGATTAAAATATTTGTGCGCTAAAGTATGTATTTTAATAAAATTTAAAGAAAATTTAAATGCGCTTGCTGTTATATTTTAATAAGATTAGAAATAAGGTGACTTAGCGCAATATGTAGTATTCAAGTATAGTAAATTAGAAAAGACGGTACGCCAGGATTAAGTAAAAGAGCCTAACGTAGTAACAAGGGTGTTGACGATATCCTTTGATACAAATGAATCCAAGTATATAACAGTAAGCATAAAATACGGTAAGCTTTAATTTAAGGGGCATTAGGATAGACTTGTTAAAAGTTCAAAATGAACGTGGTTTAAAAAATTAACCTCTTTAAGTGAGCTAACAACAAAAGCTTCTTAAAAAAAATATACTTAAAAATAGAAAAGAATACAAAGGCTTTTCCTTTTTTTATTTAAAACAAAAAATATAATAAAAGTAGTAAAAATCGCCAAAATTTACGGTTTTTTAAATGAATAATTCCCCATTATTTTCTTAAAATTTGAATTATATTTCATTTTGGGTTAGCGCGTGCTATTTTTTGGTTAAAAAATGCCTTTTTATATCAAATTTAGCCAATGCGTTACATTTTTTACTAAATAATTCTAAAAAAACGTCTTTTGCTTATTTATAAGTTAAAAAAATAAAAAATCACCGGCATAATATCGTTAGAAAAGGCAAGCGGATTAAGTATAGTACACTTAACAGAAATATGATATTTGGATAAAGTTTATTTTTTTTAAAAATTAGTACCGTAGTAGGACGTTACGTCGGCAACGCACTATAACCTTTAACGTGAAGTAGAATACTGTTTTAACTAAGGTGACGCCCGTAAGAGCATAGATTAAAGTGGATGCAGTACCTAATGCTCGCCCATACTCAAGCGAAAATCAAAATACAAATCAAATAAGAGTGCAAATTTAACAATAATAATTTTAAAATATATAAATCACTTAAATGGAATCTACCGCAATATTGCCCCCTCTCACTACACTTATTAAAGGTGAATTACAGCACTTTTTAAAAGGATTGCTAATTAGCAAGATAATACATGGGGGGTGGTTAAATAAACCATCCGCTTATATCTTAAAAAAAGGCAAAAATGAGCTATAAAAAGAAAATAATGATAAAAAAACATTACGCTAATAACTAAAATTGTAAGCAATTTAGCTAAACTAACTAAGTTGAAAAATTAAGCCACCAAACGTTAGTAAAAAATTAAAAATAATCTACTTTTGAGCGCGATTTCACCAACTAAAAAAAACACTTGTGTAAATTTACTGCAAATTGCTTGCACTTTTACAAATCAAACGTAAGCTTTTTCTATGGGTAGTTGGTCGTTGGAAAAGTAATGATTTGATTTACCGTTAACGCAAAAAAAATTTTTTAAAAAAGCAAGGCTAAAAAATATTATTTTACATATAATAATAAGCAGTGCAATAAAATATAAAAAAGGTAAATATCTTATATTTTACCAAAATTTTACCGCTTTTAACTTGTAATTCTAATGGAAATATGATAAAATAATAGCAAAGTAAAAATGTCTACCTTTTAAGGGCTTAATAGCAATAAAAAAAGAGGGTAGCGCAAGCATTATAATAAGGGCGCAAAGCCCAAACTTTGGAGGATTTATGAAGAAATCAAACAAATACCTAATTTACACTATAGTATTTTTGGTATTAGCAGGGATATTAGTATTTTCGCTAATGTCTAACCTAACCACAAAAGAGGTATCAACAACGGAATTTTTCAAATATGCCGGTGTTTATACAATCGACCAAAACACCGTCTTTGAAAAAGATGAAAACGGCAACGACGTATATAAGATTGGTGAAAACAAATACCAAGTGCTATATTACAGTAAAGAAAACTGTTTTGTAATTATCAACAATTCAGAAATTAGTTCAATAGAGGTTAACACCTACAACTTAGTTGGTTACGTTAAAAAAGAGGGCAAAGTTGTTTACGCATACAAAACCAGCTATCCAAGAGATGAGCTATACTCAAAAATACTTTGGTCTTTGCAAGAAGCAAACGTATCCATCACTTACACCGATCCAAATGCCGGTTCACTATTCTCATCTTTAATAGTTCCCATTTTAACAATTGGTGTTGGAATTTTAATTTTATTCGTATTCATGCGCCAGGCACAGGGCAGTAACAAGAGCGCAATGGACTTTGGTAAAACCAAGGCAAGAGTCAACCACAACGTACCAGTTCGTTTTTCAGACGTAGCAGGTGCGGAAGAGGAAAAGCAAGAGCTTCAGGAAGTAGTGGAATTTTTAAAGAATCCCAAAAAGTTTTCTACCTTAGGTGCGAAGATTCCCAAGGGCGTTTTATTAGTAGGCCCTCCGGGAACAGGTAAAACACTATTTGCAAAAGCAGTAGCCGGTGAGGCAAACGTACCCTTCTTCTCTATCAGTGGTTCAGACTTCGTTGAAATGTTCGTTGATGTTGGTGCTTCACGTGTGCGCGATTTATTCCAAATGGCAAAGAAGGCAATGCCCTGTATCGTGTTCATCGATGAAATTGATGCAGTAGGCCGTCAAAGAGGAGCAGGTCTTGGCGGTGGTAACGACGAAAGAGAGCAAACCCTTAACCAGTTACTAGTTCAGATGGACGGTTTTGAATCAAACGAAGGCATAATCATTATGGCTGCAACCAACAGGGCAGACATATTAGACCCCGCATTAATGCGTCCCGGCAGATTTGACCGCCAAATTCACATAAATCTTCCCGACGTTCGCGGTCGTGAAGCAATTTTAAAGGTTCAATCAAGAAACAAACCCTTAGCATCTAACGTATCGTTCAAGATCTTAGCAAAGATGACCACCGGTTTTTCGGGTGCGGATCTTGCAAACCTACTAAACGAAGCGGCAATTTTAGCAGCAAGGGCAAACAGAAAGGCTATCACTAACGAGGACCTATACGAAGCAATAGAGAAAATTGCTATGGGTCCCAAGAAGAGCAGTAGATTGGTTACCGAAAGCGACAAGCGTATCACGGCATACCACGAAGCAGGCCACGCAATATGTGCAAAACTACTTCCACATTGCGATGAGGTTCACGAAGTAACCATTATTCCTCGCGGAAACGCTGCAGGCTACACCTTAACAAGACCTACCAACGACGATCAACACACAAGCAAGAACGAGTTACTTGATAGAATCGTTATGACTCTTGGCGGTAGAGCGGCGGAAGAAATCATTATTAAGGACTTCACCGCAGGCGCGAGCCAAGATATTAAGCAGGTTTCTAAGATTGCGCGCGTAATGGTAACCGAATTTGGTATGAGCGATAAGATTGGCCCTGTTAACTACGGTAGTGACGATCAAATTTTCGTTGGCCGTGATTATCAAACCAGAACGGTTTACAGCGAAGCACTTGCTAAGCTAATCGACGAAGAAGTTCAAAGTATAATCAAAGCAGGCAGAGAAAAAGCTCTTGAGCTACTTACTGCAAACAAAGATAAGCTTGATTTAATGGCAAGACTTCTTATCGAAAAAGAAACCATTTACTCAGAAGAAGTTAACATGATTATGAAGGGCGAAAGCTTTGAAGCAATCGTGGACTATATGAACAAAACTGCCGAGGAACAAAGACTTGATCCCTTCCACATCGGCAACAAAGATGAAGGAAACGCTAACTAATTATTAGAGGTGTATCATGGCAAAAATAATATCCTTTTCAAACCAAAAGGGTGGTGTTGGTAAAACGTCCACGTGCGTAAACTTATCAGCCGGTCTTGCTCTAAAGGGTAAGAAAACCCTACTTATAGATATGGACCCTCAAGGCAACGCGACCACGGGCTTGGGCTTTTCTAAAAGTGAGCTTACCAATTCTGTGTATAACGTGCTAATTGATGATCTACCTGCATCATCAGCTATCCACAAAACCATGGTGGAAAATCTTGATATCTTGCCTGCAAGTATTGACCTTGCAGGTGCAGAAGTGGAGCTAGTTTATTTAAAAAACCGCGAAAAGAGATTAAGAGCAAAGCTTGATGCCGTTAAGGACAATTACGATTTTATTATGATAGACTGCCCTCCATCGTTAGGTCTTTTAACGATTAACGCACTTTCCGCTTCTAATTCCGTTATTATTCCCATTCAAAGTGAATACTACGCAATGGAAGGTTTATCACAGCTAATGAACACAATAAAGTTAGTTGTTAAACACCTTAACCCCGAACTTGTTATAGACGGCGTTGTTGTTACTATGTACGATGGCAGAGCGCTTATTTCAAAGCAAATCTCCGCAGAAATCCACAAATTCTTCGGCAAAAAAATGTTCAACACCGTTGTTCCCAGAAATATCAGGGTTTCTGAAGCACCAAGCCACGGCGTACCGGTAATGATTCACGATCCCAGATGTAACGGAGCAAAGGCTTACGTTGCGTTAGCGGATGAGTTTTTACAACGCGAAAGCAAAAAATAAAAGGAATTTTTAATAGTTTTTGCACGGTTTTAATTATTTAAATTAAAACTAACAAAGTAATAAAATAGCTTTTACCGTTTATTACAATTGCACTTTTTATTGCAAGTAAAAATTATTAAATTTGCAAATTTTACCCTTAGTTTTTATCAGTCAAAAAAATGCCCTATAAGGCGATTATCGGCACTTTTAGCAACTAAATTTATACACAATTTTAATAAAAAACTGTTTTTAGTTACGGGTTAACCCATTAAATAAACTTTAATAAAACGCAAAATATAAAAGTTAATTGCTACCACAAAAAAGGAGGAAGATAAAGTGAAGGTTACCAAAGGACTTGGCAAAGGTCTTTCCGCTTTATTCAATGATACAAGTGAAGATTATAGCCGTTTTACATATGATGAAAGTAAAATGAGCGAAGAGCAGGCAAATGCCGTATATGAAATAGAGCTTGATAAAATATTTGCAAACCCCAACCAACCCAGAAAGGTGTTCGACCCGGGTGCTTTAAAGGAACTTGCAGATTCTATTTCCGTTCACGGTGTTATTACCCCCATCGTTCTTAACAAGAGCGAAAACGGTAAATATATGATTATTGCGGGTGAAAGAAGATTCCGTGCAAGTAAGCTTGCCGGCAAAACCACAATCCCTGCTATAATAAGAGAGTACGATGAACGCCAAATCAAGGAAATTTCCTTAATAGAAAACTTACAGCGTGAAGATTTAAATCCCATTGAAGCTGCAA
>JAZSMG010000075.1:0-3889 GCA_045535775.1 Christensenellaceae bacterium
ACTCTCCCACACCTGGATTTGAACTATATCACAACAAATACTTGACAAATAATAAAAAATGAATTATGTTAAAATAAATGAATAGTGACTTAAGTGACTGCCTCGGCAGTTGAGAAGATTACCATAAAATTGACAGGCTTATGGTAACTCCTAGCATAATGTTCTATTTGTCGCAGAGTTGTCAGGAAATGTAGGGTTGCCATTTTTTTGCATCTGCGATAATAGTGCAGATGCTTTTATTTTGTCCTATTTAATAAATTTTTAGGAGGAAACGAATATGTTTTCAAAAATTAAACTGTCATTTAGTAAAATCAACTGCAAACTTTTTATTTCGCTTTTAGTGTTGGGGATAGTCCCAACCATTTACACAACGGTTAGGGTTTTCTTTTTGGGTCAACTCCCTGGAGAATATTCCTTCTCTATTGCGGGACAGCTCTCTTGGGTAAACCTTTTGTATGAGATATTGAGCGAAGCCGTTGTTTTGCCGTTGTTCTTCTTTATAGGAAAGGTTTTAACTAACAAAGAAGAGTTTGCTAATCGTATAAGAACCGGTTTACTTGTTTCGGTTAGTGCTTATGCGATATTATCAATTATAATAATTGCATTTGCTAATCCGCTTTTATCACTAATGGCAACGGATAAAGCGATTATTGACGCATCGGCAATTTACATAAGAGTTGAAAGCGTAGCAAGTATTTTTTCGCTTGTGTTCAACTTTATTATGGTTGGTATGGTTACACTTGGCAAAGAAAAGTACGTTTATGTATTGACGGCAGTAAAACTTGTTTTATGTTTGCTTGTCGATACGTTTATGGTTTCAACACTTCCTATTTCATTAAATCTTGGTGTGAACGGAATTGCTTTTTCGAATATAATCGTCAATTTTATTTTAGTTTTCACGTCAATTATATTATTAAACAAAGAGGGGATTACGCTTTTCAATAAAGCCAAACTTTCTTTTGTTTGGATGAAAGATTTTTTGAAAGTTGGTGGAATATCTGGTTTAGAATCACTTGTTAGAAACGCTGCCTATATGTTAATGATTTCTCGTATGGTTAATATGGTTGGCGAACAAGGAACGTATTGGGTGGCAAACAACTTTATTTGGGGTTGGCTATTGCTTCCAGTTCTTCAATTAGGCGAACTTATCAAACGTGAAACGGCAACAGATGAAAACGCTGTTAAAAATAATTCACTTGGCTATTTTGTGATGACGGCAGTAATTTGTGTGTTATGGTGTGTAACTATTCCACTTTGGAAACCGTTTATGACTCACGTATTGAGTTTTAGCGACGTTGATAAGTTGTTTGAACTTGTTATGATGCTTTTGGGCTTTTATATGCTTTATGCTTTCCAAAATGTGTTTGATTCTACGTTTTATGGGCTTGGAAAAACAAACTATATGCTTTTTGAATCAGTTGTTACCAACTCAATTTACTATGGTGGAGCATTTATTCTATATCTTTGTGGTGTGTGGCAGCCAACACTTATAGGAATAGCGTTGTTGTTCGGTGTAGGTAATGCGTTTGATAGTTTAGTTTCACTTGTTGCCTATGTATTTTTACTCAAGAAAAAGAAAATTAATATTTTTGACATTGAATAAAAAATACTTTTTGTCCCACACACATTATCCATTAACGAAAAAAAATGAGTTTAGATTAAGACTAAACTCATTTTTTTATTTGAAATTATTTTTATAAAGATTAAAAATTTTGAAGAATATAATTAATCTAAATTATATTCCTTTCTAATTTGCTCTAAATCCTTCATCCAAAGCGCGTAAGAAGCGTCACTAGGCATATTTACACCGCCCCTTGGTGATAAAGTTAAAGGTGCAACTTTTACACTGTCCGGTTGACAAGAGCGTTTAAATTGCTGTGTGAAAAATCTTCTTATAAAAGAGCATAACCACTTATAAATAGTTTGCGGTCTATACATATCTTTAAAGGCATGAGTCGCAATATAGAACACTTTTGAGGGTGTAAAACCGTGTTTTAATAGGTGATACATGTAAAAATCGTTTAAAATATAAGGACCAACAAAGTCTTCGGTAGGCTGTGTCTGTTCGCCGTTGTTTGAAGGCATAAGTTCTGGGCTTATGGGGGTATCTGCTATATCTAATAAGGTGGAACCCAAAACACCACCCCTCTTTTTACCTTCATTAATTACCATTGCCTTAACTAAAGTTTTAGGAACGCTAGCATTAACTGAATACATAGACATATGATCGCCGTTATAAGTTGCCCAGCCTAAAGCGCTTTCAGACATATCGCCGGTACCAATAACCATTCCGTTAACCTTGTTTGCATAATCCATTAAAACTTGTGTGCGTTCACGAGCCTGCGCGTTCTCATAAACAACGTTATGAACGCTTGCATCATGTTCGATAGCTTCAAAATGCTTAACAACACTTTCCTTGATGTCAATTTCTAAAAAAGTACACTTTAATTCGCGTGATAAAACTATTGCGTTATTATACGTTCTATTACTTGTGCCAAAGCAAGGCATTGTGATTGCTATTAAGTCTTGTGGTTTTCTGCCTGCAAGTTTTAACGCTCTTTCGCAAACCAACATTGCCAAAGTGCTATCTAAACCGCCAGAAACACCCAAAACAAGCTTTGAAGCGTTAGTATGCTCTATTCTCTTTCTTAGACCTTGGGCTTGAATTTCTAAAACATTATCACACCTTGAAGCTCTAAGTTGCTCGTTTTCAGGCACGAATGGTGAAACGGTATATTTTCTTTCTAGCTTAAAGGCTTCGTTTGCAAGTGAAAAGTTTACGTAAGTATAATCGGTATCTTCACGGCTATATTTAAATTTTTTAGAGCGCTCGTATTCTAAGAAGGCGCAGTCTATATCGCCAATAGCAATACCATCATCAAAAGGTTTACTTTCTGCAATAAATTTACCTGCTTCGTTAACGATATCGTGTCCACCACAAACAACGTCCGCAGTGCTTTCTCCTTTACCAGATGAAGAATAGAGGTACGCGCATAAGCATTTTGATGCGTGCATAGCAACCATTTGTCTTCTATATTCTGCCTTGCCGACGGTTTCATTGCTTGTAGAAAGATTAGCAATAATGGTTGCACCTGCCAACGAATGTGATATTGACGGAGAATTTGGAACCCATAAATCTTCACATATCTCGCAAGCAACCTTCATTTGTGGCATTAAGCTATTTTGTAATATAATTTTATAACCAAATGGAACTTTTTTACCGAATAAATCTATATAAACGATTTTATCATCCGGCTCACAAAATAGTCTTCTTTCAACAAATTCGTTATAGTTGGGTAAATTCTTTTTGGGGATCACAGCTAAAATTTCACCGTTACATATTGCAACAGCGCAATTATATAAACGGCTAAAGCACCTAAACGGCATACCAACAAAAATTAGCATATCTAAGCCCTTTGAAAGTTCAGCAATTTCCTTAAGTGCATTCAAGCAAGCGTTTATTAGGCAATCGTGCATCAATAAATCACCTGCAGTGTATGAAGAAATATTTAATTCCGGAAATACTGCCACAGATACGCCTTTCTTATGAGCCTTTTTAATTAATTCAATAGTTGTGGCAGTATTAAAGGCAACGTCTGCAACCTTAACCTCATTTGTTAAAGCTGCGCATTTTACGTAGCCATAACGATTTGCAATACCGCTAGCGGTAACACCGTCATCACTACCGTTTAAGTTAATACCCAAAGCTACGGCAAGCTTTTGCGCAGTGCTAACTTTAACACTTGCAATACCACCGGAAAAAAGCTTATTTACTGTTCCCAATGAAACGCCTGATTTTTTAGCTAGTTCTTTTAGGGTTATACCTTTTTGCTTTTTTGCTTCTTTTAAAATTTCAATAGTATTCATAGTAACCTCATTATTTTGATTT
>JAZSMG010000101.1:0-14921 GCA_045535775.1 Christensenellaceae bacterium
GCTGTAAATATTCGGCTAAATCGTAAACGTATAGGAATCCATCATCCATTCTTATTACGGAAGGAATAACGCCAACTTCAACACCGTCAACTGCAATAACGCATTCGCCGTTCTTAGCTAAATATAATCTTGCGTAACCTAACTCGCCGTTTATGCTAACGGTCTTTGAATAATCGCTAACGTTATAGGTAAGGTTAGAAGGTTGATGAGCACTTTCTGCCCCGCCTAATAAAGTAGCATCCTCAAGCGTAACTATAGGTAGAACCTCTACGCCTAATTTTTCGCCAATTGCAATTCTATCAGTCATACCGTAAGCATCCTTAATTTCCATTTTTCTGTTAAAGTTTAACGCGCCAACAACAAACTTATCATCCGCACTAACACCGGGAACGGCATACGTTGCAACGATTTCATCATTAGCTAGCATATAAATTACGTTATCTAATTTAGCAATAGCAATCTTAACGAAACCATCCACGATAGAAGCGCCGTAATTGCCGTTACCTTGGTTTTCCCAATCCCAATTACCGCTTGCTTCGTAAGAACCGCTAACGTTAGGTCTGTAAACTATGTTCATAAACGCACTACCTGCGGGATTGCCTGCAAGATCTGCATAAGCAAAGATAGTAAAACTATCGTTTCTTAGTGCTAAACCTGCCTTAGGCCAAGCATCTTCACCCGTGTTTTGAGTTGAGCGAATATACGCTTCAAAGTATAAATCTGCACTGTATTGCATTGCAGAATACCAAATAACCTGTTCTTTAGTGCCCTTATTAACTGCAACGGCTCCGTCATCTTCAAACGTCCAACCGCTACTGTAAGCATAGCCTGAAGAGTTATCGCCAAAATCAACACCCTGCGCTCTGGGTAGTCCTAAGCCGTTAGAGATAGCCAATCCGTAAAGAGGTAAGCCAAATTCACCGTTTAAAGCAACGCCGTCGCTTGCAAACATATTTGCTCTGGGTTTGCCGTCCTTTAAAAGATTTTCGGTTGCATCAATATAGTTAATTGCACCGCTTTGTGCATATTCCTTAACTAATTCGTTTAAAGCAAGCATTTCTGCAAGTCTATTAGCCTTTGCAGGGGCAGGAATAGCAGAAACCCAATATAACTGAGCTTCAGGGAATGCTTCCGCATAAGAAGCCACAAGCCCTTTAATTCTTTCTAATACCGTTTGAGCGGTAGAACCACCGTTAATATCGTTCATACCTGCACTTATTACTATTCTTTGGGGAAGATATGAATTCTTAAGAGTGCTTACTTTTGCCTGTAAAGAGCTTACAGTTTCGTTGGCAATAGCCTCGTTAGCCTTACCGCCATCTATTTCAAGAGCTCTATAATCCTGCCAAGCTGCCAAGTAATTATCACCTACGAATAAGGTTGAAATATTTCTTGCCGTATCAGTCGGGGTGTGGGCAATAAGCTTTTCATCGTTTGCGTTGCCGGTTGCGTAATAGTTAGTTACCTCTAAGCCGTAACCAAAGGACTTAATACCTAAAACAAGGTTTACGCCTGCATTATATTCTCTTGCAAGAACTAGATTATCACCGCAATAGAAGTAAATCTTGCCGTTCTTATATGCCATTTTTAGGGTTATAGACTTTGTTGCTAAATCAAATGAACCATCCGTATCGGCAATAGTGTTAAATGCACCCCATCCGCCGTAAGCCACGTTGTAGCCAAGCGCCGTACCAACGATATTGTTAAGCTCCGTTACTTGATTGCCGATATATGCATCAACGTAACCGAAGAAACCGCTTCTATCGTCACCGTCGAATAACATTAATCCAAACTTGCCGTACTGCTCGTTACTGAATACTCTTGTAACCTTAAAGGTTGCTTCTGCATACATTTGCTTTGAGTTTGCAGTTTGATAGAAGAAAATATTGTTATCCGCATTATCGTGACCGCTTAATACCGCTATTCTGTTTTCATAATCTGCTTCATCTTCAAAAAAGTCCCTTTCGGTGTTCCAATAAGCACCCATTCTCATGCCGTTTGAAGCGCCTAACTGCGCAGTTGCACTTGCTAAGGGATTTTCTTCGTATTCATTATTTTCTACTAAAACGGGATAGGTTTGAGGCTTTTTAATATCATATTCGCCCTCTAATAGCGTTTGCTTAGCATCAATATCATCTGTGTTTTTATTGGTGTGTGATGCAAGCATAGTTACGTTACCCTTTGCCCTTTGTGCTTCTACGCCTAAGGTAGCATACTCAACAGTTAAATAAATCTTAAAGCCGTTAACACCTGTTTGCTCGCTTTCGCCCCAAGCCCTTACCTTTGCAACTATTCCAGATAGCTGACCTTCAACGTATTCGCCCTTTTCACCCTTATAGGTCTTTACTGTGCCGTTTGCAAGAACTTGAACCATAAGGTTATTTTCACCAACAGTTCTATCGTAGCCCTTTAAACCGAAATATGCTTTAATCCCGTCCGCATTGGGATATAGATGAGCATCCTTAACCCAAACGGTTATTTCTAATGCGCTAGCACCAAAAACAACCTTCCAAGCACCTTTTGCAGGGGTACGAACTGAAACCGCCTCTATTTCAAACGCCTTTAAAGTGGGGGCATTTTCAAATACGGGCGCGTTTAAATCCTCATTAAATACCGCACTTACAAGAACCTCTTTTTCAGGCATCGTAAAGGTTGCACCGTTACCGTTTAACTGAAGTTTTTCGCCGTTCACGGTTATTTCTGAAAGTAAATATCCGCTATTCGGTGTTGCAGTAACCGTTATTTGCGTGCCTGCTTTTGCCTTTTTAGCGCTCACTGCTAAACTTCCGTTATCAACCTCCGCTAGCGTTATTGCATATTCAGAATTTGCATTTGAACCGCCAGAGGTATTTCCGCCTCCGCCACAACCTAAAAGAAGTGAGGTGGCAAGAGTTAAGCAAATAGCTAAAATACTGATTTTAATAAATGCTTTCATTTTTCCTCCAATAATATTTATATTATTATTTTACACCTTAATTATATAACACGCGCAAAAGTATAAGCAATATACAAAAAGCCCAAAAACCTTAGGATTCGTAGCATTAACCACGTTTAACAAGCTAAAAAGTTAATTATTATTCATTTATCAACCCAAGTGCCAAAAAAACTTATAGTCTTCTAAAAGAAAGTTTTTAGGTAATTCGGTATGCAAAAAAATCAACCAAAAAATTACAGTAAAAAAGCCGACCTTGCTTTAACAAAATCGGCTTTGCACTTATTATAATATTTCCTTTAATAGATTTTTAACGCTTTGGCTAACACCCTTTAAAGAGTTAACCGCCTTTTTATATTCAGAAACTGTGGTAGTTTTTGCTATTTCTCTCCAACAAACTTGCTTATCGGTAAACTCGCCCCTTGCCATAATAAGCACCTTAAGTGCGTAATCAAGAAGCTTTTGCATTTGAGATTTAATTACATACTTAACCTTGATAACGTATTCCTTACCCTCTTCTAAAGTAAGATTTATAGCCACGCAATCGGTAATAAGTTGCTCTATAGGTTGATTAACGCCATTTACAAGCAATTCAACACTACCTTCTTGAATATCTTTAAAACGGATTTTTAGCTCTCTGTTTTGGGGTATAACGGAAAAATCACCGTTTGTGCTAACCGTTAGAATTTGAACACCTTCACCCTTAAAGGTTTGGTTTTTATTCACAAATTTAGTGAATAACTTACCTTGCTTTTCCTGTTCAAAGCCGTCCTCGTAAAGGGCATATTCGCCGTTACCCTCGTATACGTTAATTTGCATAACGCTTGGGTTATCTGCTCCGTTACCTTCGTTTAATGAAAGGGGAAGAATACCGCCTTCTTTAATGAATACGGGAATACTTTCCATTTCGCGGTGTAAAACAACCTCTTTACCGCCCTTACCTACGCAATATTTTGCGCCTGTAAAAATATCCGTCCAGTTGCCTTCGGGAAGCCAAGCCTTTACCTTTGCAAAACCGCACTTGCCCGTTTTTGAATATATTGGGGCAACTAAAAGCTGACTACCAAACAAATATTCTCTTCTGTACTCATAAGCCTTATCACACTTCCATTCGTTGTATAAAGGCTCAACCAAAGCCCTACCTTCCGTATGAGTTAAATAGGAAGCGGTGTAAATATAGGGAATTAACTGGTGGCGTAAACGTAGCCACTTCTTAGCAATTTCACCGGCGCCGTTGCCGTAAGCCCAAGGCTCTTTCGTGCAGGTTGCTTCACAACTGCAGTGTAAGCGGTTTATCGGGCTAAATACGCCGTACTGAATGTGGCGAAGGTATAACTCGTCTTCCTTTGCCCCAAACATGTGCCCACCTATATCGTGACTCCACCAAGTGTAACCAACGTTGGTTGCCGTTGCAGTAAATTCGGGAAGCCATTCTAAGGTATCCCAAGAAATTACTGTATCGCCTGAAAATCCTAAGGGGTACCTGTGTGCACCAACACCCGAATAACGTGATAAAATCATGGGTGATGAATAATTTAACCCGTTATCTAAATAATGGTAATGGTTAAGCGCCCAAAGGGGATCTAAGCCTTCCATTTTAGAATTAACACCCTGTTGCCAGTCTATCCACCAAAAGCGCACGCCGGCTTCTTCGTACGGCTTATGTATTTGTGAAAAATATGCGTTAATGAATTCCGGGCTTGCTATATCAAACTTAATCCACTCACCGCTGTTTTCATCACGGCCAAGCGCCTTTGCCATATTTTTATAGCAATCTTCCCACCAACGCACACCGTCTGCCGGGTGAACGTTTAAGGTGATTTTTAAATTCTTTTTCTTAATCTCGTTTAAGAAAGCCTTGTAGTCCGGGAATAATCTCTTATTCCAGGTATATCCCGTCCAACCGTTGTTACCGCCGTAAAACTCGCTATTTCTACCAAGTTCAGTAATATGTAAATCTTCTTCCATCTGCGTTGAATAGTGCCAGTCCATATCTATAGTTGCAACGCTTAAAGGAACGTTTTCTTCTTCAAATGAATTCAAAAGTCTTAAGTATTCTTTATCTGTATAAACGTGGTATCTGCTCCACCAGTTGCCAAGCGCAAAACGCGGAATCATGGGTACGTTACCGGAAATTTGATACAATGCCTTAACTGCTAAGCGGTAATCGTTGCCGTAAGCAAAGATATATTCGTCGCTTCCGTCTGCCCTTTTTGCAACCACCTCGCCATTTTGAGCAAGCGTTAATGAAGCGGAATCATCTAATACCGCAACGCCGTTTAAAGAGCAAACGCCGTTACCAAGCTTTATCCTTGCAGTTTTTGGTTGATCCTTTTTACGCATGGTTTTACTCTTACCAACGTAAGTATCGCCATCGTACTCATCAAGTGTTCTATACGTACCTAATAGATTGTAATCATTATTTATTTCTAGCGCTTTGCCGTTTAAAACAATTCTGCAGTTTTCACGCTTTTCATCAACGATTAAAGAGCAAGCAGAGGTTGTAACGGTTAAGCGATTGTTTTCTTCTTTAACAGTAAACTCTTGTGGCATAGCATCACGGAACCACACCGTTTGAGTTGCCTCATCACGGAAAAGCTTACTTTCACTTTTTTCTAAACGGAATAAGGAAGTATCTAAAACGGTAATGCGATAATCCTTCCAAAGTATAACGTTTTTAGCGTTTGCTAAAGGTCTTGTTGTTGCTATAAGATGCTTATCTAACATAATTTCCCCTTGTGATATACTAAAAAAGTATTAAAAAGTCGGTCTATAGCGCGATTAGCGCAACTTTCACCAATAATTGTTTAAACATACATAAAAGGGCGGAACGTTAAATTCCGCCCTTTTTATACGGTTTAATTTAACCAAATTAGTTTAATTCGGTTGTGATTGAATAGTTAGAAACAGTAACGCCGGTATTGAATGAAAGAACAGCACAAGCTGCTTTATCGGTTGCAGAAAGACCTGCAAGGTCAGATATTGTAAATACTAAAACGTCATTTACGTAGCATTCAATAGTAGCCCCGTCACGCTTAACGGCAAGCTTTGCACTTTCGCCATCTTTATATGCGCCAACCTCAGCAGGTGCCATAGCAGATTTGCCAGGGGTATTCCAAGCCCAATCGTTAACGCCGGTAGTGCTTACTACCCAACCAACGCTTTGAGCGGTGTAATTATCGGTTGCATCAATAAAGAAGAAGAAAGTGGTGCTTGCGTTACAGATAGCAAAACCAAATTTGGGGAACGCATCACCCATATCTTTTGATAGGGTAATATCCATTTCTGCATAGAAGGTAGTTGAGTTAACGCCCTTGAAGAATGCGTATTGATCAGCGCCTAAGGTATTGGTGATGCTTCCGTTTTCAGCCTTATCGTTAGATAAATCCCAAGCACCGGTAGTAAACATACCTGCAGAACCAAACACTTCTCCGCCCTCTTCTTCGCCTTCAGTTAAGGTAGCGATCTTAGCAGCAATTTCTTCTGCATCAGTTAAGATAGAGTAATTAGAGATGGTTAAGCCGGTAGTGAATGAAAGAACTGCACAAGCAGAAGGAATACCTGCTTCAAATCCGGCAACGTCTTCAACGGTAAATACTAAAACGTCATCTAAATAACACTTAATGGTTGAGCCTTGACGTAAAATTCCAACCTTAACGGTTTCGCCGTTCAAGTAAGAACCAACGGGTGCGCCCTTTTCTACGTTTAGTAAGGGATTACCCCAAGTCCAATCGCCGTTTGCAGGACGGGTTACCCAACCAACAGCCTGCTTGGTATAAGCTTCGCCACCGTCTATATAATAGAAGAAGGTTGTAGCTTCACTTCTTAAAGCAAGACCTAGTTTGGGGAACGGATCGCCAAGATTCTTAATAACGGTGATTTCTGTTTCTGCATATAGCTCAGTTGCGTTTACGCCCTTAAAGTAAGCGTATTGATCGCCACCGGTAATATTAGTTGCAGTGGGATTTTCGCCGTTATCTGCAGAGAAGTTCCAACCGGTGGTAGAGCCGAACATACCGCCCTTACCAAAGTTTTCACCTTCTAAGCTACGAGCGTAAAGCTCAGCTTTTTCATCAAGAACTGATTGATCTGCACTTGCAAAGTAGTTAGTAACTTTCATTCCGGTATTGAATGAAAGAAAGCCAACTGCCGCTTTACGAACGTCGTTAAAGATGTAAAATTGATCGTAGTAAATAACTAACTGATCGTTGCACATCATATAAAACTTTTCGCCAAGTCTTAAAACTGCAAGCTTAACGTAATTTCCGTTAGTGTACTTTAAGCCGGGAACGTCAACCAGTTGTTCGGTTGTATCCCAGTCCCAGTCAGAGTTGTCAAGCAATCTCTGAGCGCAACCAACGGTAGGTTTTGTGTAGTTATTAGCAGCATCTACGTAAAAGAATATAGTGTTAAGAACGCCGTCATCGGTTGTCATAGCGATACCGAATTTGGGAAATTCGTCCTTTCTGTAAGAGGTCTTTTCGTTTACGGTAAATTCTGCTTCAACGTAAAAATTGTTTGAATAAACGTCCTTAAAATAGGCGTATTGGTCATTAACGCCTTCTTGGATAACGTAAGCGTCTTCACTCCCATCGTCGTTAGAAAGGTCGTAACCCCACAAAGTTTCAAGAGAGGTGCCTTCAACGTCGCCAAAGGTTTCGCTATCTCTTTCAACGTGAGGTGAGCCGTAGCTATGAGTTTCATAGCTATAAGGCTTAAGCTCATCAATACCTGCACAAGCTTGGTCCTTACCTAATACTAAGATTTCACTGATTGCTAAATCGTAACCGGTAACGCTTTGAACGGTAATAGTAATAGACTTAACGGGCATTTCGTTAAATTCTGCAATAGCAGATCCGCCGGGTCTCATATACTTACCGCTAGTGCACCAATCCCAGTCAAATTCTAGGTTGTTAATTACAGCGGTTGTTGATCTGCCGTTAGACTTCATAACCTCAAACTCTACCTTCTTAACAGAAACAAAGGTCTTATCGTAATCGTAAGAGTTAAAGATCATTAAAGCGCGAACGGTTTTCCAATCATCCCAAGTGAGCTTGATGGTAGAAGTACCTTCGTTTGCGTGATATTCGGTAACGATATCGAAGTCTTGATATTTAACTAATTCGTCGTTTAGTAAAGATACGTCGTAACCTTCCATAGTGTTACTTGCAGTAACGGTTGCACTGGGAGCAATGTTCTTGTAACCTGAAATGAATTCAGGAAGAGCTTGAACTGACCAAGTGGGACCGTTTGTATGCATAAGCTCAGTGCCCTCTGCATTTTCTGCCCAAAGAACCTTATCTACTGCTAAGCCACGGCCGTGAGCAATAGAGTTACGGTCTTTAAAGGTGTGGTAACCGATAAAGAATTCATCACCAACGTGGAAGAAGCAGTGGTGACCTGCACTTACTAAGTGCGTCCAAGTGGGGTTAGTAGAAATAACTCTACCGCCCTTTTGATCGGGAACCTTAGTGAATGAGCCAAGAGGTGCATCGCCGATAGCTTGAATTACACGGTAGTTGGGGTTGGTGTAACCGAATACGCTTAGAGTCATGTAATATTTACCGTTGCGGTAAACCATGAAAGGACCTTCGTTAACGCCACCTTCGTTTAATCTTTGATCGTTTGCTCTAATCTTGTAAGCTTCAACTGAAGTATAACCGGGAGCGGTAATCATAGTTAAGGTTGTGTAATCGGGTGA
Organism: Christensenellaceae bacterium; assembly: GCA_045535775.1. Lineage (GTDB taxonomy): Bacteria > Bacillota > Clostridia > Christensenellales > Borkfalkiaceae > HGM11416. Next base: position 8,634 of record JAZSMG010000101.1, read on the forward strand.
GAACCAGTCCTTCATTTCTACACCGTAAATAAATGAACCTTCGCTATAGCTGTTATAGTAGCTGAAGTACATATATTTCTTGCCGGTTTGAGGATCAACGAAGGGGCTTGCATCTAGTACCTGTTCACGAACTAAATCACCCGTTTCATCAGCATCATCAAGAGCCTTAATGATGGGGTTGTTTCTAGTGAAGTCAAATACAGGCTTTCCAATACTAAGCTGTTCACCGTTAGCATTAGTTCTGTTATTAGGTGCTCTGAAGGGACCTGCGGGATGAGTTGCATAAGCAACTGAAAGGTAAAGAATGTTATTGTTGTGCTTATTATATGCGTTGTAGAATAAATAGTATAGACCTTCTTCTGCATCGTACATAATTTCAGGTGCCCAGTAGTTATCATCTGCCCAAGTTTGAGAGAAGTCGGGTTGTAAAGCAATACCCGTGCATTCCCAGTGGCTTAAGTCTTTAGATCTCCACGCTTGGAAGCCGTGACAACCGATTTCGTCACTGGTAGCGTATGCGTAGAAATAACCGTATTCAGAGCTGTTTTTATCTGAAATATAGATAATAGTGGGGTCAGCGCCTTCAAAGTCAAGGGTGTTTACGTAGAATAAGTTATTGTTATAGCCGTAAACCTCATCCTCTGCCTTGCTTAGCATTTCGGCTTCATAAGGAACTTCGCCTAAGCCGGAACCGCCACCTGCGCTTTCTTCTTCATCTCCGCAAGCAACTAAGCCCACAACTGATGCAAGCATTAGCACGGAGAGAAGACCGCTAAAAAGCAATTTAATGGTTTTTTTCATAAATTCTCCTTAAATTTTAAGTTAACAAAACGCGCAAACCGTTTTAATATTTAATTTGCGCGTTTTTAGCATAATTATTTGTTTATACTTACAGAAATTATCCTTTTATACCGCTTGCAGCAATACCTTCAATAAAGAATTCTTGCGCGATAAAGTAAATAATAAGAGTAGGAGCAAGAGCAACTACCGTAGCCGCCATAACGTAACTGGGGCGTTGATTGTTATAAGCGCCCTGTAAAAGCTGTAATGCGAGCTGTAAGTTGAACTTTTCTGCGTCCTTTAAGTAAATTAACGGACCAAAGTAATCGTTATAACCGCCAATAAAGCCAAGTAAGCCCTGAGCGATTAACGCAGGAACGGAAAGAGGAATGATTATTTTAATAAAGATACCAAAATAACCAACACCGTCTATCTTAGCTGCTTCTACAACGCTATCGGGAATACCGGAAATAAACTGCCTCATAAAGAATACGCAGGCTGCAGCACCAAACATACCGGGTATAATTAAGGGGAACGCCGGGAACGTTCTGGTAAGCCTTAAGGTGTCGTATACTAAGTACTGAGGAGCAATCGTGATGGTTCCGGGAATCATCATGGTTGCAAGAAGAACTGCATACATAAATTTGCTTGCTTTAAATCTTAGCTTTGCAAACGCGTAAGCAGAAAGGGTTGAAACGAATAACCCCATAAAGGTAGGGGGAATAACGTAAACTAAGGTGTTTAAAAAGCCTTGAATCATAATGGGAAGGTCTAAAGTTCCAAATATATCGTACTTTAAAACCTCCTTATAGCCTTCTAAGGTATAACCGTCTTTTGGGAAGATGGTGAATATCGGGCTACGGGATTCAATCCAAGTTTTAATAGAGGTAATTATAACTATAGAGAAGGGGAAGATAATAAACATTGCGTATAACACTAAGATAGCGTAAATTACTACCTTACCGATAATACTTTTTCTTCTGCTTCTTCTTGCCATATCATGAGTATTTGCAAAAAGATTATCTACGTTTTCTTGCATCTCTACGTCATTTTGCACTTCTACTTCATTGGTAGGGATGATTTCTTCAATATTAGAGTTTTTATTATTACTGATCATAGCTCACCCACTTCTTCGAACCAACGAAATTGAAAATAGTTATAATTAGAATTAGTAATGAAAGAATCCAAGCGCTTGCACTTGCAACGCCCATGTTCATTTCATCAAAAATCTTGTTATACAAGTAGAATACTATAGTAATACCAGAGCTATCCGGTCCACCGTTTTTATCTAAAATGTTAGAGGTTGCAAAGGACTGTAACGCGCCGATTAAACCTGTAACTAGTAAAAAGAAGGTGGTGGGAGAAATAGCGGGGAAAACTACGTTCCAGAATACTCTGAAAGGACCTGCGCCGTCTATCGTAGCAGCTTCTACGGTAGAACGGTTAACGTTGGTAAGAGCCGCTGTAAATAATACGATTGAATAGCCCATACCGCCCCAAACGCTAATGAATATTACCAAGATACGGAAGTCTGTTGCATCTTCTGTCCATCTTAATTGCCATTCCGGATTAAGTTCTTTAAGGAACATATTTAAAATACCGAATTCAGTATTGAAAATATATCCCCACATTAAAACTACTGCAACGGCAGAACAAACGTAAGGAATAAAATAAATTATTCTAAAGGTCTTTCTGCCCTTGATTTCTTTACTTAATAAATATGCAACTGCAAGCGATAAAACTAAGCAAATTAAGGTACTTATACCAAAAATTAAGGTGTTAACGATAGATTCCCAAAACTTGTTATCTGTAACAACAGTTTTAAAGTTATCAAATAGGGGGTCTGAAAGTTTTGCGCCCTTAAAGCTAAAGCCTTTCATTTTTAAGAAAGCCATAGCAAAAGCCAAGCAAAGGGGAATTACACCAAAGATTACAAAGCCAAGTAACGGACCTGACGCAAAGATAGTACCTGCAATAGCTTCTTTATTGATAGGTTTTTTTCTTTTTTTAGGAGTAACGGGGAAAAGAGCTTCCCCCGTTACGTCATTTACTAAAGATACCGAATGTTTTTCATTCATAGTATCGTTCTCCTTATTTTAGTTTTGGATTATTTCTTTTTAGTGTAATTCTTTAATAAATCCCAAGTCTTTAAATAGTCGTAATCTTGTTCGAATTGAGAAAGAGTTAATAAACCGTTACGAACTTCACCGTTTAAGCAGTTAGCCCAGTCGTCAATCCAATCGTTATCTCTTAAATACCACCAGTCACCGGGAGTTTGGTGAGCTGCTGCGCGAACGAATACGATAGAGTTTCTGGGGTTCTTATCGCTTTGTAAGAATACTTCGCTGTTAGCTAAGTCAATTTGAGAAGGAATAGCAAAGCCAGATTCAGCTTGAGCAGCTTGACCGGTTCTACCACCGATGAATTCAGCGAACTTCCAAGCAGCGTTCTTGTATTCAGATTTTGCGTTAATACATAAAGCAACTGAACCGGAGTGACCTGCTTCTACACCGTGAACGGTGATATTGCCTTCTGCATCATATTCTTTATACATGGGTAGGGGTGCTACGTCCCAAGCAAATGCATGGCCGTATTGAGAAATAGTGGTCTTATCCATAACTTCACGGAAGTTGGTTACGTTCCATCTACCGTCTACTAACATTGCTACGTTACCTTCGGTAAACGCAATAGCCTTAGAACCGTCGCCACCGATTGACTTAGGATCGGGACAAATACCGTGACCATATAAACCGTCGTCTACTAGAACGCTAGTCTTTTGACCTACTCTTACGAATTCTACGAATGCTTCTCTTTGAGAGGGAAGTACGTTTAACTTACCTTCTGCAGCTGCTGCAGTAATTTCAGGTCTAACACTCTTATTAGTTTCGGGGTTAACAACCTTATCGCCCCATTCAATGATTTCGCCTGCATTGTACTTCTTGCCGTTAACGGTGAAGCCTTCTGCATTGTCATCAGCTACAATATAGTTCTTGGTATCTTCCATTAAGGTGAAATCCCAGTAACCGCCGTTATATGCGGGATCAGAGGTGGGAACGTATTGAATACAGTCACCGCCTACAGACCAACCGTAGTTGAACCACCATTCAGTGTAGTAACCGAAAATGTTGTTTCTGCCCATTTTTGCGCGAGCTGCGTTTTGAACTAGGTTAGATAAGGTTACGCATTCATCCCAGCTCATGGGAACTTGGTTGTTAAACCATTTAGCGCCGTTAGCGTCTACGAAGTAACCTTTTTCTTTAACTTCGCCGGCAATACCGTATTCAGCTTTGGTCTTACCGCGAGAGTCCTTTGCACCGCTGTTGAAAGCTGCTAAATCGCTAGCTGCAACAGAGAATACCGTTACGCCTGCTTCGTTGAAGTAAGTTTCGTTATAGAAAAGAACGGTAGGACCGATATCTTTAGGAATACCCCAGTAATGAGCGTTAGGACCGTCTTGAGTAGTAGTATCTACGTCGTATAAATAACGGTTAACAGAGGTAGGCCACATTTCATCAATCTTAACTTCTTTACTTGTTTTTAAATATTCATCAAGAGGTTCAAGGAAGCCTTGTTCTGCATAAATCTTGAAGTCGGTATCGTTAACGTATAAAACGTCTACACCGCCCTGACCGGAAAGAGCCATCTTAGTAGCGTCGTCGTAGTCAGCAGAAACTTGAGGTCTGTAGTTTACTTTGATAACGCCATTGTTGATTTCGTTAAATTGCTTAACTAGGTTAGAGAAAACTTGCATTTCGTTGTTATCACCAAAGCCCCAGAAAGTAATTTCTGTTACGTCTTGGTCGTCACGGACAATGATATTACCTTCGCTGTCTAGCTCGATATCGCTACCACCTTCGTCACCGCAAGCAGCAACTCCGCCAAGACCAATGAGCATTGATAAAACAAATGCTCCTACCTTAAATAATTTTTTCATGTTTTTATTCTCCTGAATAATAAAATTTTTTCAAAATTGAGTTTTTTTGCCTTTTTATAAACGTTGTTACGGCTTAAAAATTAACCGAATTTATTCAATTTAAAATAAGCAAAATTTATTTTGTTATCTGCAAAGGGCGGTTAAGCCCTTTGCGGTATAAACCTATAAGTTATTACTGAGCTCCAACAACGATACCGTTAGGAGTTACAAAGTGAGTTGCCTTTCCGGGCCAATCTGCAGTTCCCCATAAGTGGCTAAATCCGGTTTCGTATACGCCACCAACAGCAAGAGCTACTCTGTTACCGGTAGCACCGATAAAGTCATAAGGTACAAAGATTTCAAATACGGTTGTGAAAGATCCGTCTTCATTGGTTGAAGAGGTGTAACCCATATTACAGTTAATCATTGTGTTGTTCCATGCGCCGAATGCGATTTGACGCCATGCAACACCGCCAAGTCTTACTTCAGGTCCCATATAGTGCCACCAAGCAGTACCGTTTTCTTGACAGTGTTCGGTTAACGCCTTTCTGTGGTTTACGGTGAACGCCATGTGAACACCGTAATCTGAAGATACGCCAACCATAGTAATAGTTGCGCCGTTTGCAGTAGTGGTATGAGATTTAGCTAGAACTTCTTCAGTCCAAATAGCGTCGTCTAAAACACCATCTAAGTTAGCTTGTGCAACGAAGTTTGCAGAGTTAACTAAACCTTCTTCAGTTATAAATTTAGCATCTTCAACGTTCCAGAATAAGTTCGTCCAAACGTAGCCGGTGAAGTTATTACCGTTCATGCTTAGGTTAATTCTGTATGCTTTTGAAACACCTGCAACGAATAATTCAACGGTGGTTACTTGCTTACCTTCCGCGTTAACGGTGGTTTGCGCAGCCATTTGATCCCAATAATCCGTTCTAATTAATCTTCCGCCGTAGAATACAACGGGGATTGCGGTATCGTTAATTCTTAATTCAAAGTTATCGTTTCTTGCCCAGTCACCGTTTACGGGAGCTGACCATTCACCGTGAACGATAGTTGCAGCGATATATAAACCGTCGCTTGCAGCCTTACCGCTTAAGGTGATTTGAGTGCTTTCGTTACCAAAGGTTTGTGATGCTAGTTCTGCATATTCTTCTAAGTTACCGTCGATAGTAGCTTGAGTTGCAGGAACACCGATTTGTAAACCATCTTCAGTAAGTCTTAGTACGTCGCCGTAGATACCCCAGCTACCTGCGCCTAAGTTAAAGTCTTTTCCGCCAAGTTCAAGACCGCCAAGGTGGTGGCTGAACCAGTCACGGTTCCAGTCAAGAGCATAGGGGTGTTGTCCGTCGCCAATTAACCAACCGGCTTCACCCATGGTCTTCCATGCGTAGTTGATGTAAACGCTATCTTCTTCGCCCCAAGTAGAGATAAGCTCTGAAGCAACGAATAATTCAACGGTGAATACGTACTTGCCATCTGCGTTGTTAGCAGTTTCCCAAACGTAATCGCTTACGCCAGAGGTTTCGCCGTTAATACCAACGTATCTTTGAACGCCACCGTTTAGACGGAATTCAAAGTTGGAAGTCGGAGGCCAAGCG
>JAZSMG010000020.1:0-1620 GCA_045535775.1 Christensenellaceae bacterium
AAGCAGACGTTGTATTCGGCACCGACCCTGACTGTGATAGATTAGGCGTTGCAATTAGAAATAACGAAGGGGAATTTGAAGGACTTACCGGTAACCAAGTTGGTGCTTTAATGCTGGAATACGTTTTAATGCGTTTAAAGCAAGATAAAAAGATGCCGGAAAACGCAGTTGCAATAAAGAGCTTTGTTTCAACTAATTTAGCAAAGTCTATTTGTGCAAGCTACGGCGTAGAACTTTGTGAGACCCCCGTTGGTTTTAAGTTTATTGGCGAAAAGATTAAAAATTATGAAGCAGATAATTCAAAGACCTTTGTTTTTGGCTTTGAAGAATCTTGCGGATACTTACGCGGAACGCACGCAAGGGATAAGGATGCAGTAGTTGCGAGTATGCTATTTGCAGAACTTGCTTGTTGGTGTGCATACAAGGGCAAATCAGTATATTCCTTATTAAATGATATATACGATCGCCTTGGCTACGTTTACGATAACACTATCAATATTAAATATAGCGGTTTAAGTGCAATGGCAGATATGAACGCCGTTGTAGAAAAGGTAAGAAAGTTAAAGCCCACCTCTATCAATAATTACAGTGTAGTTGCAATTCGCGATTATTTAACGGGTGAAAGATTTATTGGTGAAGAGGTAGAGAAATTAGAATACAGTAATATAAATTGTATTTACTTTGAGCTTGAAAACGGAAGCTTCGTATGCTTGCGCCCAAGCGGAACGGAGCCAAAGCTAAAAATTTACTATTCTATAAGCGCAAAAAACAAGGAAACTTGCATTAAAAATTATCAAGAAATAGAAAGTTCCTTTAGCGAAATAATCAAGTCTTAAAAAAATAATTAAAATTTTAAAAAAAATTAAAAAAATAGCGAAAATTTGCTTGACTTAATAAAAAGGAAATGTTATTATAGGTAGGCTGTCACGCAAGAAGTGGCAAAACGCCAACGGACGTTGGTAAATGAAGATTGACAACTGCATAGAGCATTAGAAGTAAAAACTTTTAATGAACATTCAGCATTTTGTTTTAACGTAAGGTTAGAATAAAAGAAGAGTGTAACAATAAAGTACAGAAGGCAAAAGAAATAAAAAAATAGACTAAAAAATAATCCTAAAAAGATTAGGTTAATGTGGAAACACATACTAATAGTCAGAATTTTCGAAACGTAAAAGGTAACGAGAAAAAATAAATTCGACGGATTGCGAAAGCAATCGAAAGAATAAGCTACAAAGAGCGTATGGAGGATGCCTTGGTACATGGCGCCGAAGAAGGACGTGACAAGCTGCGAAAAGCTGCGGTTAGTTGCAAATGAACGTTGACCCGCAGATGTCCGAATGAGGAAACTCAGTACGAGTAATGTCGTACTATCGTATGATGAATCAATAGTCATACGAGGGGAACCCGGGGAACTGAACCATCTAATTACCCGGAGGAAAAGAAAGTAAAACAACGATTCCGAAAGTAGTGGCGAGCGAAATCGGAAGAGCCCAAACCATATATAGTAATATGTATGGGGTAGCGGACTCCCAGACGAGAAGTTGACGTTAGACGAACATACCTGGAAAGGTAGATGAAACAGGGTAAAAGTCCCGTAGTTGAAAACGTGAATAATCAGGG
>JAZSMG010000079.1:0-5894 GCA_045535775.1 Christensenellaceae bacterium
ACCTTTGCGTTTTGGAAGCCGATAAAGGCAATAAATAAACCTATACCAACGGGGATTGCTCTTCTTATACCTTCGGGAATACCATCGAATATAAGCTGACGAAGAGACTTACCTTTAATAGAAATAACGGATAAAAGTAGGAAGATAACGCCTGATATTAATACCATTAACATTGCGTTAGCTAAAGAGAAGCTGTAGGTATAAGCGTAAAAACCTAAACCACCGCCAATAATTGAACCAACAAGTGAGTTAAGCCCCATACCGGGTGCTTGAGCTAGGGGAAGCTTTGCCAAAAACGCCATAAGTAAAGTACCTATGATAGCGCCGAATGCAGTTGACATAAACACCGCAGTCCATCTGGGATCAGCCGTGCCTGCATAGAAAAATTGGTTGGGGTTTACCGTTAGAATGTAACACATTGCAAGGAAGGTTACTATACCTGCAACGATTTCCGTTCTTACGGTGCTGCCACGCTTGGTGATTTGGAAGTAGCCGTCTATACGACCGCCAAGAGTTTTAGGCTTTGCTACTTCCGAGGTAGAAACGTTTTTCATTTCTTCGCTCATAAAACATCTCCTTAAAAAAAATTTATTAACAGCGGTAACGCTGAAAAATCAAAATTTAAGCCAAAATATTTTAGCAAACAAAAAACACCGCTTGCGCAGTGCCCTAAAATAATAATATGAAAGATGATGACTTAAAAAGGAAAAAGCAAAACTACAGGTATTTAAAATACCCGTTGCTCTTTTTCTAAAATTACCTTAAAAACTTCCCCCTTAAAGGTAATTTTTATAGCGAGTTACAAATAAAAGCTGCGTTAAACGCCCACAATTAAAATTACGCCTTATAAAGCCTTCTTTTAACCGTTATTGTAACTACGCATTTTTAAGCCACCGATAGTCGAAGCGATAGGCGCTTCGGTAGAGACTATGAAACCGTTTCTTTCACATTATATCGGCTATGCGCAAAAAAAAATACACCCCAATAATAACACAACACAAAAAGGCTTGTCAAACAGGATAATAGCACTTTTTTCAAAAATATTAAATTCTTTTAAGACTTAAATCGCAAAAACATAAACGTTAGGTATTAGTTTTATAACAATTTAAAAAGAGCACGAAATTATTTTTCCGCTGCCCTTTTTACACTATTTTTTTTGAATTTTTTTATAAAAAGCCCCGCTATAGGTCGATTAACGGCACTTTTAAGCTTAAAAACAACGCCACGTATAAACGCGTTTTTTCTTTTGTAAAATAAAAAGCGTTAAGGCAAAAAGCCCCAACGCCTTGTTAATATCAATTTAAATTTTAGCCGTTAGTGGTGGTTATTGCATAACCGGAATAGAACTTCGTTCCCTTTAAAAGCTCTTGCTTAATAGTTTTTGCGAAAGAAGAGTTTGCAATATATTCTTCCTTATTTTCCTTAATAACCCTAAACACAAACCTTTCTATGGAATTACTTTCTTCCGTTTTATAAAGTTCAAAGCGATTTGCAAAGGATAAAATATTGGAATTTTTAGGTAAATAATTTTTTAACGTGGGATCTAATAGCCAACTTTCTATATGAACAAACTGTTCGCCGTAATGCGCTTTTGCACGCGCAAAAGAACTGGAAACCTCTTCAACGCTCATTGCGCCGCCAAAGGGAATGTGCACGTTAAGAATAAAAGTCCCTGCCTTAATAACCCTATCTTTTAATATGATATCTTCTTCTACTTCATCCGTTTGGAATTGTAATCTACCCAATCGAACGATACCCGCGTGCATATGCGAAGTAAGCCAACCGGTTTCTCTTAAACCGCAAATACCCGTTTCTAAAACACACATTTCATTCCAAATTTTTAAATCGTAAAAGGTATCTAAAAACTCTTGTTTGGTAAACCCTTCTTCCAAATAATGAGGATATAAATCTAGGGCAAAATTGGTAAAATAGAACAATAACGCGGGATAATAGTTTTCTTGCATTTTATCCTTTAAGGATTGCAGGAACTTATCTTCATCCGTATAATAAGCGGTTTTCGCCTTTAAATATTCATCTTTTTCTACTTGCATCTTATAATAAGTTTCAATAGCAAGCGGGCTATAGCCTATTAAACTCATAAATTCATCAATTTTCATATTACTCTCCCATTGGTTAAAATGCTTGTGTTTTTTTAATTTTTGTTATATACTTATTAGCAGTGAGGTGAAAAATGGCAAATATACGTGACGTAGCTAAATTAGCAGGGGTTTCGCCCGCGTCGGTTTCACGCATACTTAATAACGATATTACATACCATACGACCGAAGAAACCGCTAACAGAGTTTTTAGCGCTGCAAAAAAATTAAATTATCATATACCGCAAAACAGAAGGTCTAAACGCAAACGCATTAGATTTGGCTGTATTTCCCGTATGACGGTTGAACATACTAAAGACAGTTACTTTTCTAGCATTGCAAATAGCATTCAAAGCTTCTGCCATAAAAATAATATAGAGTTTGAACTTTTACAGTCACAGTTCGACGTAGAAAACCCTAACCTTTTAAAAAACTTTTTATCTTCTAACCTAAACGGCGTTATTATTATGGGTTACGTTGACCCCATTATTATTGACTCTATTTTAGAAAAAGGCATTAGCATAGTCGGTATAGACAGTTCTTCCGATAAAATAGACAACGTTCGCTATAACAGATATCAAGCCGGTTGTTACGCAATGCAATATTTACTTGCTAAAGGACATAAAAAAATTGCATACGTAGGCTCTAATATTTACCCTGATAAGGTTTGGGACTTAGGCAGATTTGAAGCATACAAGAAGATGCTTTCCATGGAAAATATTCCCCTTAACCCCGATTGGGTGATAGACTGCAAGTGGCAAAGAGAAACCTGCTATAAGCTTGTTACAAAGCTTTTATCTTCTAACGATAAACCAACCGCATTCTTCGTTGCAAGCGACCATATGGCTATTGCCGCAATGAGCGCGATAAACGATTATGGCTTAAGAATCCCGGAAGATATTTCTATAATAGGTATTACCGATATAGAGGTTTCTAAATACTTAAATCCCCCGTTAACAACCATAAAAATTCCCCAAGAGGAAATTGGAACTATTGCCGCTGCAACCTTGCTTGGCAGAGTTAACAGTGACACAACTATTGTTAAACAAATATATATCCCCACCGAGCTTATAGAAAGAAAAAGCGTTAAATCTATTTAAAAAGTGGGGCTATAGCGCGATTAACGCAATATAGCAATCAAAAATAAATTAGCAAAGTGCCGTTTTAAAACGGCACTTTTTGTTTTGTAAATTAAATTGTTTTTGCTTGATAAAGAAGCTTTATTTATCGCTAAGTTCTCTTTTGTTTACGCCATTGCATTATTATTAAAATTGCAGTTAAAGCAAGTAGCGGTAAACATTTTGAGTGAACGCTTGAAGCACAGCCTGTGCCGTTTGCGTTAGAAGGTGAGCTTTGTGAACTAGACACAACTTCACTATCTTCATCTTCGCTAAACGAGCTATCTATAACTTCATCAGCGGAAGAAGACTCTTCTTCTATCTTTTCCCAAAGCGCAACAACGGATAAGTTTTGAGTTACGTTAGAAAAGTCACAAGACCAACCGATAAAGCGGTAGCCGTTGCGTTCCACCGTGGGCGCAATGGCACTTTCACCACGTTTCACAACCTGAGATGATTTACCGCTAACAATTCTACCGTGGTTTGCATCAAAGGTTACAAGATAACTATCTTGAATCAAATTATTATCAACGTAAATATCGCAAAGCTTATATGCGTTTAACTCACTATCAAACGTTAACTCACTAGAGTTTGCTAAATAAACGGTTCTTCCGTAAGCCGTTTGAAGGTTTAAGTAAACCTCACATTCACCCTTTAATCTTTCATTTAAATTAAACTTAAGCTCAAATTCTTTACTTTCGCGTGAATTTACAGTTGTTAAATCTAACTCGCAAACAACTCTTTCCGTTTTCGTGGGAGTTTTTATTATAACGGTTGCAACAGGCTTTCTAAACATTCTTGCAAAGCCCTTATTTTCTACTTGCAATGAAAGCTTATATTCGCTACCTGCATTACCCCTGTTCGGCGCGGTTATGCCCGTAATTAAATGACGGTAACCAAGTCTGTTATTCACAAATACGAACTGAGTGGTTTTACCCTTATAGGTTAAATCGCTCCCCTTATAGGTGTTTGCCTGCCACTTAGATATAACGTAATCGTAATTCCAGTCAATATTCAAATAAGAGGTATGAGTGGTAAAGGCTTCCTTTTCTAAATAGTCAACTGAATTATAACTACCTATAGAGCCCGTTTTTTTATCTGCAACAACCTCACCGCCGTAATAGGTGTTTTGCGCCTGCTTGCCAATAAAAGCGACCTCTGCCTGTCTATTGGTAAACGTTCCAAGGTCGGTTGAAGAGCCCAAATAACCGTCGTTATAAACGCCAACCCTACTTGCATATTCATAGCCCGAGCAGTCAAAATCTGCCAAATCGTCAACCGATAAATCTAAGAAATACTGTTTATTCATCCAATAGGTGAAATAAAGCGGTCTTCTAACCGTAATACCAATACATTCAGGTGTGCTTTCCAGCCAAGCTTGAACTATTTTATGGTAAGTACCGGCATTGCTTTCTTCGTGTGAGCCCATAACGGTTGAATGCTGTTCCCCCCAAGGCCCAACCATACCCGATTCAACGCCCAAAATAACGTCGCTATATTCAGATATAACTGCGCCAAGTGTTTTAACGTGCTTAACAATCCAGGTTATAGAAGGCTCGTTTTCTAGGTAATTTCCGCTTGAGTCCTCTGCCCCGGTAACATTATAACTAAAACGTATTATAGCACTCATTTTAAGTATTCGCAAGTAATCTAACGCACTTTTTAGCCCTTTTATAGCCAAAGCGTCAATCTCGCGATTCTTACCGCCTGCATTAGCAGAAAAATCCTCTAGCCCTATTCTTAAGTGGAATAAGCCGTACTGCCCTGCAAAGGATGCCATTTTATCTTTATCTACAGGCGAGCTTTCATCGTTTGCCTTAAGATAGCCTGCAAAAGCCTTGTAAAACCCACAATCGGGATTGACGGTTAACTGCACGCTTTCTTCGTAAACACCCCCATCTTGCCCATTTACCGCCTTAAACGGCGCACTAAATGAGAAGATGAGAGCCAATGCAACACAAAGTGCAAAAGATATAATATTTTTATTCTTCACTTGTGGTTACCTTTAAAGTATGAATTTCTGAAACGAATGAGTTTGCGGTAGCACCAATTCGAACCTCAACTGTGTATTCCGTATTAGCTTCTAAGCCAACGAATACCGGTGCCTTTTGCCATTCACCGCCGTTTACGCGGTATTCACAGTTATTAAAGTGTTCCATGGCAAAGCCGAAAGAACAAACGAAATCTACATTAAGCTCGCGTTTTTCAGGTCTAGCAGGCAATTGATATTCAAAAACCTCACTATCAATAAATATTCCGCTACCTTTACGGATAACGTATAGAGTTTGACCGGGCTTAACGCCATCACCACTGTTTACTTCTTTAGAAAGGCTTGCGTTTGAATAAACTGCATATTCATCATCAAAATATACCTTTTCTTCAGCAAAATCAACGTTAATACTTGCTTCGGTGGGTGTTTCGCTTCTTAAATTACGGGTGGTAAAAGAGAAGGTAAAGCCATCCTTTAGCGCATAATAGGTAAACTCTGACTTTATAGCAGAACCGCTTTTAACGGTTTTGGTAAAAGCTTCATCCTCGCCAACGGTGATATCCGCAGGGAAGTTAATTTTACCTGCTTCATAGTCTATTTTTAAAGCAGAAAAATCCTTAACACTTGCACTTCCTGCAGTGGTGGGTAAAGAGTCACTGTTGTAAACAACGTAAGTTCCCCTGTAAAAAT
>JAZSMG010000068.1:0-3296 GCA_045535775.1 Christensenellaceae bacterium
ATAGGGCTTAATTCTTGCTATAAACGCCGATTTAAGCCTCACAAAAAATAAAAAAATAGGTCTATATGCAAAATACATATAAACCTATAGTGATGGTAGCCCCAAGGGGAATCGAACCCCTGTTTTCGCCGTGAGAGGGCGACGTCTTAACCGCTTGACCATGAGGCCTTAATTGCTTTAATATAATAGCACATACGCGCTTAAATAGCAACTGTTTTTTAAACCATTTCTTAAATTTTTTAATATTTCTGCGTATATTAAACTGTTTTTTGCTAAAGATATTTTTATGCAAGCTATATGGTTGTATACAATAATTTTTGTTATATTGTTTTTTCCAATTAATGTTATTTGCGAATTAATTATTTGTAATAAAAAAGGATATTTTTCTTTTGCAGTTTTTACTTTGCCTCTTCTTGGTGGGTGGATTGAATTAAATGAAAATGGTATTTGTATTAAACTTTCAAATAATAAAGTTATTGTATCAAATTGGAAGAACCTTTTAAAAAAGCGGGGCAGCTTAAATAAGTTTAAAGTGATATCTTTATATTCCTTTAAATCAAGTTTAATAACGGGCATAGAAGATTATAACGGCTTAATTTTTTCTTGCTTTTACCTTTTTATTATTGAAACGTTATCCCCTCTTTTATCGTATAAGATGCCATATTTAAATTTAAATAATGACGTTGCGTTAATTAGTGGAAGAGAAAGCCGTTACGTTGCACAATTAAAATTTTGGATTAATAATTTTTATCTATTTTTGCTTGCTATAAAAATAATTATTGAAAAGGTGGAATATGGAAAAAGAAATAAAAAGTAACGCTGAAAAGCTTATTGAAAGTGCTATGCAGAAAATGTGTGAAATTAATAGTAATCAAATAGTTGGGGAACCAATAAAAAATGACGTAGGTCAAACTGTAATTCCCGTTTCAAATCTTACGCTAGTTAGCTTTGGCGGTGGTGGTGAATACGGCAACGTTAAGCTTTCTAAGGCAGTAGGTAATCACTTTGCCGGGGGGAATTTTATAGTTTGTAATTTAAAACCAACTACCTTTTTGGTAGATAATGGGGCAGGATTTTCGGTGATAAAGAATACTGATTCATTTGAAGCGGTTATAGCAATAATCAAAAATTTAAGCGATAAGTTGAAGTAATAGTAAATTATGAAAAATATTTTAAAAATACTGATAATATCTATAATTTTATTTGTTTTTATGTTTAACATAAGTATAGTGGTTTATGCAGATGTTCCCAGTTATGAGATCGTTATTGATGAGGAAAGCGGAAGAATTTTACACGCAGTAAATGAAAACGATATTAGACCTATGGCGAGTACGACTAAAATAGTTACATGCATTACAGTTATAGAAAACTGTGACGTAAAACGCGAAGTTGAAATAAAAGAAGAATGGATTAATATAGAAGGTTCAAGTATCTATTTGAAGAAAGGTGAAGTGCTTTCTGTTGAAGAATTATTGTACGGTTTGATGCTTCGATCCGGTAACGATTGCGCGGTTGCACTTGCATGCTTTGTATCTGGAAGTATAGACTCTTTTGCTTTAAAGATGCAAGAAATTGCAGATAAAGCAGGTGCGGAAAATTCCTCATTTAAAAACCCGCACGGGCTAGATTGTGAAGGACATTATACAACTGTAAAAGACCTTGCCTTTATTACGCGGTATGCAATGAAAAATGACCTTTTTAAAAAAATTGTTTCAACAAAAAAGATTGCAATAGGCAGGGGTGAAAATAGAAGAATTCTTTATAACAAGAATAAACTTTTAAACAATTATGAATATGCAACAGGGGTGAAAACCGGCTATACGAAAAAAGCCGGGCGATGCTTAGTTTCATCTTCTTCTAAGGAAGGATTTAATTTAATTTGCGTTGTTTTTAATTGTGGCCCTATGTTTGAACGCTCTGAAGAATTATTAAATAGCGCGTATAAAAAATATAAAAGGATAAAATTGCTTTCAAAAGATAGTTCGGTGGGTGAGGTTGTTTCGAAAAGGGGGAATTTGTTACCTGCTTACGTTAACGATGATTTATACTTTCCTTTAACTGAAGGTGAGTTGAATGAGGTTGATTTTCAATTGAATCCGTATAAGAAAGAGCAAATTTTAGAAAAATTTAACCAAGAAATTGGAACAATTAAAATTTTCTTTAAAAAACAGTTGCTTTTTGAACGAAAAATCTTTACTATTATAGTGTAAATAAAATTATATTAGTTTAGGTGTATTATGAGAATTAACAAATTTTTAGTTCAATGTGGTGTAGGTAGCCGTCGTTTTTGTGATAAGCTTATAGAAGAGGGTAAGGTTACTGTTAACGGTAAGCATCCATCTCTAGGACAGGATATAGATGAAAGAAGGGATTCAGTTTGTGTTGAGGGCAAAAAAATTGCTTTAGTAGAAAAGAACCTATATTACATTATGAATAAGCCTAAGGGATACGTTTGTACCGTTAAAGATGATTTAGGCAGAAAAACGGTTATGGATTTATTACCCAAAACCGCTTCAAGAGTAGTGCCTGTTGGACGTTTGGACTATGATTCTGAAGGTTTACTTATATTTACTAACGACGGTGATTTAGTTAACAGATTAACTCATCCTCGCCATGAAATACCTAAAACTTACGTTATTAAGGTTGAGGGTTCGGTTACGGAACCCATGCTTAACAAACTTCGTACCGGTGTTGAAATTGATGGGAAATTAACAAAAAAGTGCAATCTTCATATACTTTCAATAGATGAAAAGTACACGAAACTGTCTATCACAATTACCGAGGGCAGAAATAGGCAAGTTCGCCGTATGTTTGAAGCGGTGGGTAAAGAAGTTGTGTTTTTAAAGAGAACGAAAATAGGTGATTTAGGCTTAACAGGGTTAGACCGTGGCAAATGTCGCCCTCTATCAAAATATGAAATAGACTACCTTAAAAATTTATAATCTACATATGCCGAGTTTTCGGCTGGAGGTTAGTCTTGAGAAATAAATTTAATCCGCTTATAGTATGCTTAATAGTGTTATTTTTTATTTTAATTTTGGCAGGCTTTATGCATAACTATATGACTGTGAATTATAAATTTACTTCTAGAATTTTGCAGTAAAGGTATTTAACTGGCAATAAGTAATTAAACGAAAGGAAAAGTGGTATGTCAGAATTGGGGTTAACCGAAAAGGCAGAATATCAAGAGATATTACAACGATTAAAAGAAGAGTTTAAGTCCAAAATGAAAGAAGTTATAAACCAAGAAAAGAAGGCAATGGCTAAAGAAGCTGCTGAAATCTTGGGGCGAGATT
>JAZSMG010000151.1:0-13634 GCA_045535775.1 Christensenellaceae bacterium
AATCGCGGTACTTCCTATATTACTTATCCTTTGGACTTTTGGAAGAACTTTCTTTAACAGGGTTTCTTCTTCCAAATACCATTCTTTCCAACACTCTTGATGTTCTGTTAAAATGATAGGAAACAACTGCCACAGTTCTTCCAAACTCATTTCCGATAATTTCTTTCCCATAATACACTCCGTCAAATTGGAATTTGGTTAACTATTGCTAATGTTGACAAATGACAAAGAGGCAAACCATTGTTCTGACCATACTTTGGGGTCACATCTAACCATTACAAGCAAATCATCGTAAACAAAGAAGATACTATTCCTTGTATCGGTTTTATAGTCCACTATCAACGCAGTTACTTCACGGTCTTTTAGCGTTATTTGCTGATTGTATATGCTTTGGTGTTGCTCCCCGAGATTATTTACATTAGGAGATTTTGGAGAAAGCTCCTTTATAACGTCTGAAGCTATCATATTTCGCTGATTTTCGCTATCGGGCAAATATGTTATTGAAATATAGAAATTTTCTCCTGTGGATACAGTTGGAAAATACCATACCCAAGGCAAATTATACAGTTCATTCCCAAAAAAGGTTATATTGGAGAAGCCCTCTTCGTTACGATAGATGATAGGATTGCCTTCGAGCATGGGATGAGGAAAGGATTTATCGGAATTTACTTTATCAACAAAATGAGCGTATGGCTTGCCCATAAGTCGCTCTAAGCCTCGAATGGTATAACCTTCGGAATTTTGTTCTTTGCTTGAAAACGCAGTTATCATCTCATCATAGCTATCAAAGTAAAATGTTGAGTTTGGGGGATTTTCAGCATTTTCATTGCCGCTACCGTTACTTAATGATTGATCACTACATCCGGAAAATACAGATACGCAAACTAATGCAATCAAAAGAAAAGAAAGAAGTTTTTTCATTAAAACACCATCCCTTTAAATTCTTATTTATCAATCACTTCTCCATACCGCATGAATAGCTTTGTTTGGATAACCCTTCTTCGTTTTTGATACTGCCGTATAATCTAAAACCACCTGCAAGGTTGTACGCATCAAAGCCGTTTTGCGTTAAAATTCGGGTTGCTAAATAACTGCGAAGTCCGCTTTGGCACATTACGTAGATTTTCTTAGTTTTATCAAGCTCGCCCAAGCGCTCTCTTAAATCGTCCAAAGGAATATTGATAAATCCATCCGCCGCCCCACGCATATATTCAAACGGCGTGCGCGTATCAAGTAAAATTACGTCCTTTCTTTCCCTTAAAGCAGGGATTTCCTCATAATAAAACTGCTTTACAATACCCTTTTTAATATTATCCGCAACGAATCCTGCCATATTTACGGGATCTTTTGCCGACGAATACGGCGGAGCGTACGCAAGCTCTAAATCTTTTAATTCGTCCGCTTTCATCCCTACTCTAATGGCGGTTGCAATCACGTCAATGCGCTTATCTACGCCGTCGTAGCCGACGATTTGCGCACCCAAAATCTTATAAGATTGCTTTTCAAAAAGGAGTTTTAAGGTCATTACCGTTGCGTTTGGATAATACCCAGCGTGCGAATTTTGCGTTAAAATTACCTTTTCGTATTCTATACCGCTTGCTTTGGCTTGCTGTTCGTTTATACCCGTCGTTGCCACCGTCATATCGAAAAGCTTCAGCACGGACGAGCCTTGAGAGCCTTTATATTCACTGTTCAACCCACAAATATTATCGGCAGCAATACGCCCCTGCTTGTTGGCAGGTCCAGCCAAGGAAATAACCGCGTCTTGCTCGGTAATAAAATGCTTTACCTGCACGGCATCCCCCACCGCATAAATATCGGGAAGGGAAGTTTGCATTTTAGCATTTACCTTGATTGCACCCTTAACGCCAAGCGCTAACCCAGCTTTTTTTGCAAGGGTGTTTTCGGGCATAACGCCAACGGAAACCAGAACCATATCTGCATTGAGTTTATTTCCATCCGCAAGCTCTAGCAATATTTGCTCGCCCTTTGCCGTTAATTTTTCCGTATTGGCATTTAGTAAAATTTGTACGCCGTGATAGCGGAAATTGGCGTGAATAAAGGACGCCATATCGCAGTCAACCGTCGGCAAAAGATGATTGCTACGCTGAATAACCGTAGTTTGAATACCAAGCTCGGCAAGATTTTCCGCAGTTTCCAAACCAATAAAACCACCGCCTATAATAACGGCAGTTTTCGCTTTTTTTTGCTCTACAAACGCTCTTATTTTGAAGGTATCTTCCACCGTGCGTAGAGTAAATACTCTTTCATTTTCGGCGTAAAAATCGGGTAAAATCGGTTTTGCGCCAGGCGATAAAATTAGCTTATCGTAGCTTTCCGTAAAGCTTCTTCCCGTCTTCAAATCGGTTACGGAAAGGGTTTTGCTTTGCGCGTCGATATCCGTTACCTCGTGATTAATCTTCGCCACGATTTTGAAACGGCGGTAAAAGCTTTCGGGCGTTTGCAAGGTTAACTCTGCCCTATCCGCGATAACACCGCCGATATAATATGGTAAGCCGCAGTTTGCATACGAAATAAACCCCGAACGCTCAAAAATGATAATTTCCGCACTCTCGTTTAATCTTCTTATTCTTGCCGCCGCAGTTGCTCCGCCAGCAACACCACCTACGATTACTATTTTCATATAAATTTCTCCTTTGGTCATATTGTATCATATACTTATTAAAATTTCAACTATTTTCCCTTTTTTTATTCCCCTCATAGCAAGTTTAGTTCAAAAAACAAAATGAATTACACCTATTCCCTATAACGTAAAAATACCCCCGTTTTACAACGGAGGCATTTTAGAAATTATTGAATTTGTACGATAACCAAATGAGCGGAAACGGCGCGAACACCACCTGCTAACCAAATAAGGACGTTCCACCCATAGGACACATTACGATTCGATTTTTAATCTCTACGTTTCTAATTTTCCACGGCGAAAACAAAGGACTGTATTTTTCGTTAATAGTGCTCATATTTTTTTCTATTCTCCTATATTAATTATTTTTCAAGGGTATTTTCATTTCCCCTGTAAACGACGAATTTGCAAAATAGGTATTCTAACACAAAGTTAGATATCATTGTGATTGCCAAAATTAAAAAATCGTTAACGCCGTTTTCTTCCGCAAGGTTGCCAAGCCAAGTGGAAAGAGGAGTGAATACTAAGTAAAAGCCAAGCACCTTTGCCATAGCAATAGGCACGTTGGTTGCTGATTTAAAGGTAAATTTGCGGTTCATTGTAAAATTCCACAAAATAGAAAGCAATAAGGATATTAGATAGGCTATCCAGTAGGTTTTAATGAATATTTCAAGCAAGGCAAAAGAGCCAAACTGAATAACCCCTGCAGAGATAGAAAATAGGGTAAATTTTACAACCTGCCATATTTCTTTTTTATTATTAACCATATAATGTTCCCCTTAAATGTTTTTTACGTAACAACGGCGACGCTTATGTTGCTTCTTCTCAAAGGGCTTCCAAAGGCTATGAACTGCCTTATTCGTTTCCAGCATCGGGCCCGTTTCGCAATATTTAACACCGTTTTTAATGATATTTTTTAGTATGGTGGTAATTAAAATTGCAGGAACGCCCAACATTTGATATTCGGGCTTAACGGCAACGAAATACATTTCTAAAACGTCGTTTTTACCCTTTAACGCCCTTAACATTCTAAAAATACCAAAGGGGAAAAGCTTGCCGTTAGATTTTTTAAGAGCTTTTGCAATAGAAGGAACCATTACCCCAAAGGCAACTATATTATCTTCTTCATCCTTAACGGAGCAAATATAATCTAAATTAACCAAAGGTATGTAAGAATTAACTGCGTTTTCTATAATTTCAGGAGTGAGCGGAACTGTTCCGTATAGCTTAGAAAAGGCAATATCTATTATTTTAAACGCTTCTAAAGCGTCCTTATGTAAAACCTTTCTGTCGGTATAAGTAACAGCCTTAAATCCCTTCTTTTCTATTACGCGCTCTGAAATTTTAATAAGCACGGGGTCTATTTCACTTGGTACGGTTAGCTTATATTCAATCCAGTCTATATCCTTAACCAAGCCAAGCCTTTCCATATGCTCTAAATAATAGGGGTGATTATAAAAGGTTATAGACATGTTAAACTCATCAAACCCTTCCACAAGCATACCCTCGTGATCCATATCTGTAAAGCCGATTGGCCCCATTATAGAAGAAAAACCGCGTTCCTTACCCCACTCAACTACCGCGTCAAAAAGAGCTTTAGACACCTCGTAATCGTCAATAAAGTCAAACCTAGTAAAACGAATGGCGTTTTTATCCCATTTTTTGTTGTAAGCGTGGTTAATAAGCCCTGCTATTCTGCCAACTATTTCGCCATTCTTATAAGCTAAAAACAACCGCGTTTCACAAAAGTCGTAAGCGGGATTTTTTTCTTTGGTAAAGGTTTCTATTTCGTCATTTTCTAAAAAAGGAACAAAATTCGAGTTATCCTTATATAGCCTACTTGGAAACCTAACCCACTGCTTTAATTGCTTTTTGTTTAATACTTCCTTTACGGTAATACTCATATATTACCCCCCCAACGTATAAATTTTATATAATTAGTTGCTAACAAGCCTTAAAAACAATTTTGCATAAAGCTTGTTTCAACTTAATTTTACGCTTTTTCTTCCATTTTATTACTAATTGCCGTAAGCCCACCGCTAACTATGGCTAAGCTACGGTAAAAATCCACCCTTTCTTTTTCAGATAAAGGTGCTCCAACCTCTTCTATAACGCGGTTTACCTTTTGTGCTATTATATCTGCTACTTTTTTTCCCACTTCCGTTAGTATAAGTGGGTTTTTGTATTTTTTCACACCACTGCTATCACGGGTTAAATACCCTTTCTTTTCTAAAAATTCAATAGAACGGGATATGGTCGCCTTGTCATCCTCACACTTATCGCATAAATCGGTGGCGGTAATAGAGCTTGAAAAACGCAAATAATACAAGCAAGAAACGTGCGAGCTTTTAAGCCCGTATTCTGCCATTGCCAGATTTTTAATTTTTCTTATGCTTTTACTGATTTTCGCAATTAAAACGGTAAACCTTTCAAAACGTTCCTTCATCTTTAACCCTCAATATCTTGTTGAAATTTCAACAAATTCTATATTACTATAACACATTTTCACAAACTTGTCAATACTAATGGCAAAAAAAAGTTTACGTTTTTTTATTTACGGTGTTCAGCCAATAAAAAAATACGCTTATTTCTTTACGGTTGCACACTTGTAAAAAGGTGCATATAACAAAAATATTTAGAATTAAAACCTTTTGTGCAATAAATTAAGCGGTGAGTTAAATAACCCACCGCTTGCGCTTTTAATTATTAAATTATTGCTAAAATTCATCTTTTAACGCCTTGTTTTTGCTAAATGATTATTAGTTGTTTGCCTCAACAATAGCAGCCTCTGCCTTCATTTTTAATAAATAATCATCAGCACTTAAACCACCGTAAGTATAATTTGAAGCTTTTGTACCGCTAACACTAAACATTGAGTTACTAACCTGTGCACCAACTTCTTTACTTTCCATTACGATATTTAAAGAAATCTTCTCACCATCTAAAAGTCCCATTTCTTCAGTAAAGGTTATTTTAATCATATGGTTGCCGTCATACTCTTTAACAGCGGTAAGACCTTCAACGTTTAAATCCTTAGGAGTAATAGTTGCGTTTACAGTTTCTGCAATGATTTCATAATTTTCAGAGGTGTATTCTAAACCTTTAATCTCTGCATCGTTGTAAGAACCTGCATCCTTTTTAGCAAGAGTTACAGTAACTGATATTTCATCACCTTCAAATAAGCCGTTATCTTTATTAAGAAGAAGGTTAAAAATAGCATTACCGTCATATTCCTTAGAAACATCAGGAAGAGCAGTTATTTGCCTTTTGCTAATTGTGAATTCTGCTTCGCCTTCTACCGCCGTGTGAGTTACGCTTTCTGCAATAATAACCTTAACGGTGTAAGTACCAGCGTTAATAGGCGCACTATCTAACTTAGTTTCACCTTGATACCATTCAATAGTAACGGCACCTTCTGTATTGGTGGTGGTATAAGTAGGAGCGGTAGGGGCTAATTTATCGTACTGCTTACCAAACTGCTTGCATGGGGTACCCTCTGCATCAGTAAAAGTAATGCTACTTGACTTTTTATCAATTTCGAAGAAATATTCATCAGAAGCAGTACCGCATACGCAAGAATACCAATATTGTTCCTTAGTACTTGCAGTTGCTTCGTCCTTTAAATATTTAGTTTCTTTAACTTTTTTGTTAAAGTTATGGCTAACTTCGTTTACCTTTGCACCGCAGTTAGCGCAAGCATTCCAGTGAGTGTTTTCGCCAGAAGTTAAGGAACTAGCAGGTGTATGCTTTAAACTTGTGCTTGGGCGTTTTGCATTGCAAACATTACAAGTATCATCACAACCGTTATCATATTCGTGAGCGGCAATAGCATTTTTTACGTCCTTATGTTCACATTCAGCAGCGTGCCAGTGGTTGCCTTCATCATAGGTCCAAGCTTCAGAATAGGTATGAACGTGAATAGAGGGCAATAAGAAATATACACCAACAACGATAACGGCAATACACACAATTGCAAGTAAAACCGATTTAATACCTGAAACCGAAGCCCCAATTTTGCTAAAATTTTTCATAAAATTATCTCCTTTTCACCCAATGCAAAAAATAAATTTTACATTTGACAAAACATTTAATAGGGGCTTAAAGCCGTTATTAGCCACAAAATTAACTATTTTAGCCAAAAAAACTGCTTAATACCCCCTGTATAACTACTTCATTATAGCATAGATTTGTTAACAAATCAACACTTTTTAATAATTTTATTAAATTAAGCACAATTTATGCAACTTTTAAACAATTGAACATGTATGCATATTTAATTATTTTGCAAGCTTAAAGGTAAATCAAGATAAAATTTAACCGTTTAAGACTCTGCTATAGTTATTTTAATGTCGCCGGTATCGGTTGTAATTTCACATCTTTCGCCTGAATGATCGCTGGGAACTCTTACACTACCCGTATCGCTAGAAGCAATAACGTTCTTTGGTGAGGCGAAAGATCCTTTTACGTCGCCGGTATCAGTTTTAATAACGATATTAAATCCGTCGCAGCGCTCAAGCTCAACGTCACCGGTGCTTCTTTCTACCTTAAAGCTTTCAGTTGCAATAACCTTTTCTAACGATATATCGCCGGTAGAGCCCTTTGAAGTGAAATTGTTGCAAAGTATATTGCTTAATTCCACGTCGCCAGTCGTAGTTATTACTTGCAAGTCCTTACAAACTACGTTTTCTATTTCAATATCTCCCGTGGTTACCTTAACGCTTAAGTTAGGGGCAGTTAAATGAGCCACGTTAATATCGCCGGTTGTAGCTTCAATTTCCATATTGCCGATTGAAGAAGCATAGCAATCAACGTCACCCGTGTCAGTTTTAACGTTTACGCTTGCAAAGGTAAACTCTTTGGGAATCTTAACGTCACCCGTATTAGTCGTTACGTTAAGCGCTTGATATTCGCTATTAGGTAAGTATAAAGTTATTTTTTCACTATTCCAATTAATACCGATATAATCAAACCACTTTCTTTCATCTTTAGCGCTAACGGTAAGAGCGCCGTTTTCTACCGTTACGGTATGCTTTACCTTTTCATTCTCATAGCAAACAACCTTGCACTTTTCATCCGTAGTGGGAATAAGGATTATATCTGCAGTAATCGTATTTAGCGATAAAGAGTTAAACTCTTGGGTAATTTCATGCTCCTTGGTTTGATAATCGTTATTACCCATTTTTGAAAAATCCCAACCGCTAGCGCCAAGCGCTATGGCAAAAATCAATATTCCTGCTACTATAAAACAGGTGGAAGCAATTAATATTTTAGCTATTTTACTCATACGGTTTTCTCCTTTTTAATAAAAAGCTTTTTTATAGCTATTCCTAATAATTTTACAAGCTTAACCAAACCCTTAGTTGCAATTTTGCAAGCGTAAAAGGTTAATATTGCAAGCCCTATGCAAATTAAACCGCCTGCAAGTAAAAGTAATCCACCGGCAAAGTTTCCTGCAATAAAGCTTACTGGCGCGCCTAAAATTCCACCTATGACGCAACCAACCTCGCCCGCAAAAACCGCCCATAGCGAAACTACTATTGCAAAAATGCTAGCGTAAAGCGCAATTATTATTGCAAATGCGCCTATTAAAAGGGAAAGCCATATTGGCGAGCCTATTATTAAAAGGGCTATCTCCCACCCGCCGATTTCGCGTTTTGGTTTTATTTTGTTTTTGACTATTTTAAAGAAGGGAATTTCGCTTATGATTTGTGAAGCTACCTCTTCTACACTACCAATATCTTTAACGGCATCTTCTTCTGAAAGCCCTTCTTCCATTCTGTCATCTATCATTTCGGAATAAAATGCAAGGCGCTCTTCAATTTCATTTTTAGGCAAGCCCTTAAGCTTTTCTGTTAAAGCGTTTAAAAATTCTTGCTTGGTCATTATTCTTCCTCCTTCATTACAAAGCTATAAATGGCAACGACTTCCTTCCATTCTGCCTTAAATTCTTCAATGCGCCCTAACCCTTTTGGGGTAATTTGGTAATATTTACGAAGTCTGCCGTCGTGCTCTACGCTTCTAACGGTTAACATTTTAGCGCTTTCTAACCTTTTTAATATGGTGTATAACGTGGATTCTGACATTTCTAAATAAGGCTTCATATCCTTAATTATTTTATACCCGTAAGACTCCCCGTTTTTTATACTTGCTAAAACGCAAACGTCTAACATTCCTCTTTTTAGCTGTGTGTCCATAAAATACCTCTCTTTGTGTAATACATCATATCACGAAGTATTGCTATTGTCAAGCGTTTTTTTAAAAAAAGTTAAAAAAATTTTTTAAATAATAGCTACTTTTTTAAAGCGTGTTATTAAAGCGTTTAACCTTTGTATTCCCATTATTTAATGAACTTTATTGCATTAGTTACTTTGCTTTAATCTTTACCTCTTTTTATCTTAAAAGGCTAAAATTATTTAGTTATTTATTATAAATTTAAAAGCAAATTCAAACAAAAAGTGGCGCTATAGGTCGATTAAATAATGTTTTAGTATTTTTTATATAAAGAAAAAAAGCAAAACAAAAAAGGAAAGATTTTTGTTCATCTTTCCTTTTTTGATATAAAATTCAGTTTTGGAGAATTGCATTTTTTATAAATTTATTGCTATTTTAAATAAGTAATCTTTGCTTTTAATTAAGACTTAAAGAAGCTTACAACGTCTTCAGCAAGCTTATCCGGGCAATCCACCATAGGTGAGTGACCGCAGTTAGGATAAGGTAGTAAAATAGCTTTATCGCCAAGAGCGTTGTAGTTATCCATTACCATATAGTCGGGAACTACTACGTCCTTTTCTGCCATAGTTAAAGCTACGGGGCAAACGATATTTTTAATAGTGCCGTCGCCTAAGCCGTAAGGGGTATATTCATCAGACATATTAAGGGTTGCAAGCGCCCAGTCTAAATCCACTAAGTTTCTTTGCTTTAAGGTTTCCTTCATCCAAAGCTCGTTTTGTTCTTTGGTGGGCTTATTAACGGTATAAATGGTAGCATCCCAAATAGAAGTCATCATTGCAAAGTCCCCTTTTTCAAATATATTAAGAATGGGAGCAACCTGCATGGGATCTTTAGCCATATCTTCCTTACAAGCGTAAGGCTTACCGGTTGATTTATAATTTTCCTTTTGATATACGGGATATCCCTTTAAGCCAGCTCCTTCTATATCGAAGAACTTTTTAACCTTTTGGGGATATTTTGCGCAAAGCTTTAAAGAAACGCCACCACCGTTAGACCAACCTACCAAGTAATAGCTATCAATACCAAGCGCTTCGGTAAATGCGTTAACGTCATCTGCAAGCTCTTCCAAGGTATCAAAACGGTTGTTATAAGTAGAATCGCCAAACCCGCGAAGGTCAACGGCAATACATCTAAACTTATCGCTAATGCGCGTAATTAAAGGCTCGTAATGAATAGAAGAAGACATGTTACCGTGTACCATTAATACAACTTCGCCGGCGCCAACGTCTAAATAAGCAATCTCTTCATGGCCTATTGATATTCTTTTCTTTTCCATAATAAAACTCCTTAATGAGTATTTTGTAAAATAATTTTAGGTGCGTTAATTAAATTTTAATACCTTCATCTGAAAGGTTTGTAAAACCAAGCACTAGTGCGCAGAAAGCAGATGGGTTTTCATACATACTAGCGTGGCCCGCGCCGTTAATAGTAACGTAAGTACTGCCCTTTATTCCTTGGTGTAAAATAACCTGTTCGGTGGGGGGAACTAAACCGTCCTCTGAAGCAGATATAATAAGCGTGGGGCAAGTGATTGCACTAATTCTATCCGTATAATCGTAATCGCGTGAGCTATCCGTTAAGCGAATTAGACTTTCTAAAACGTCTATGCGTGAAAAGTGCGCTTTTAAGGTATTCTCTCTTGAATCCATCCACGCCTTTTCTCTTTCAAAAAAGCCGGTGGAATAAATTACGGGAATGGTTGTTAAATAGTAAGCGTAGCCGTTGCGGGTTTTTGCAACCTCGTTCCAGCCATCCCCTATTTTGCGTAACCAATCAGAGGTTCTTGCCGCAGTATTCGCTAGAATTAATCTTCTTACTCTTTCGGGATGATTAACTGCGTACTGTACCGCTATTTCACCGCCGTAAGATATACCCATAATAGATACTTTTTCAAATGGAAGTTGGTCTATAAGCGCGTTAACAAGCCTTACTTGTATTTCGTGATTATAGTCCTCCGTCATTCTTGCGCTTCTTCCTTGGTCTAAAAAGTCCACCAAAATAGCAACGTTATTCTTAGAAAAATCCTTTATAAAGGGCTTCCAGCTAAGCGTAGACATCATTATACCGTTAAGTATAATTATTGGCTCGCCTGAATTGCCGTGAACCTCGTAATAGACCTGTTTACCTTCAAAAATAAATTCTGCCATAGTAATTATTTAGCTATAATTCCAGCTGCAATAGCTTCTTCTCTCAATGATTCCCTAAATTTGGGATGAGCAATAGCGATTATGCGGTTTACACGTTCTGCAAGTGAAGTTCCGCGAAGTGAAGCGCAACCGTATTCAGTTACTAAATAGTCAACGTCGTTACGTGATAAAGATACTGCAGCGCCCGGCTTTAACTGACAAACGATTTTAGAAACCTCTTCACGCTCGCCCGTTGCGGGATTTTTAACCATTGCAGTTGAATATAAAGCGATAATAGAACGGCCGTTCTTTGACTTTTGAGCGCCTACAGCCGTATCTGACTGACCGCCCGTACCGGAGAACTGACGTGAACCGATACTTTCTGAACAGCATTGACCGGTAAGGTCAACCTCAATAGAGGTATTGATTGATACCTGGTTATCGTTTTGCATGATGGTATAAGGATCGTTTACGTAACCGCCGTCTAAAATAGCAACTGCGGGGTTATCGTCTATATAATCGTATAATTCCTTGGGCCCCATTGCAAACGCTGCAACCATTTTTCCGTTGTGAATTTGTTTATATTTACCGGTAATAACGCCTGCCTTTGCAAGCTTAACCATACCGCTGGTTAACATTTCGGTATGAATACCAAGGTCTTTTTTATCCATAAGGCTTGCGGCAACGGCGTTAGGAATACCGCCGATACCAAGTTGAATACAGTCACCGTCGTGAATCATATCGGCAATAATTTTGCCAATAACCAAGTCCTTTTCGTTGGGCTCTGCATCAGCAAGCTCAGGAATGGGATAATCAACTTCTACAACGTAGTCGATTTCATTCATATGAAGCTGAACGTCACCAAAGGTTCTGGGCGCGTTGGGGTTGATTTCAAGAATAACCGTCTTAGCTGCCTTTATCATCTTCATTTCATATGTGTTAGATAATGAAAGAGAAACGTAGCCGTGCTTATCCGGCATAGAAGCAATACCAACGTAAATATCAGGTGTGCGATAGAAAAGTCTCTTAGTAGCAGCAAGG
Organism: Christensenellaceae bacterium; assembly: GCA_045535775.1. Classification (GTDB taxonomy): domain Bacteria; phylum Bacillota; class Clostridia; order Christensenellales; family Borkfalkiaceae; genus HGM11416. The sequence goes on from JAZSMG010000151.1 coordinate 12,043, forward strand.
TGTAAGTGATTGGGAATAAATGAAATATTACCGTTTACTTGCGCCTTACGAAGAACGGGAGTATAAAACCAACCTTCGGTTGTAAACACGTCCTTATATTCTGGTTTGGTAATAAATTCATAAGCACCCATAGGTAAGCAGTTAGAAACTAAAACGTCTTTAACGTGGTCTGCAATAGTGTGAAGATTAGTCATAAACTCTCTACCTTCTGCAGCGCCAAGACCGGTTACGATATAATCACCGCTTTTAACTAAGCTTAATGCTTCGCTAATAGATAAATACTTTGCCATAATATTACTCCTTAAAACATATATTTTATATATTACATAAACCGCTTTTTAAGCGAATCATTTCCAAATTTAAAATAAAAAAGTTAGCGTATAAGCGCGTTAACCGCACTTTTGAATGTTTTTTACTCGTATATTTTCGTTATTATTAAAGATTTTTAAATTGATTGTTTTTTTCGTTAATAAATTTAATCTTACGGTGAAGGGTTTCCCCTTCACCGAATTGATTAACTTTTTAAGCTTTTTATTAAAACCTAAATTCTAATTAGCCAGCAATAGCAGCTTCTAAGGTTGCAAGAGTAGTAATTTGACGGTAAACTTCACCAACACCAAGGTTAGTTACAGTGTATTTATTAACAGCTAAAGCGTCAATACCAACACGTTGACCGTTTGCATAGTTTACGCTTAATCCCATGGGAACGTTGATTTCTGCGCTTTCCATAGCTTCAATGTAACCTGCCCAAGTAAGTTCCTTACCGCTCATACGGCTTAGACCTTGACAGAATACGTTTGCAGAAACGTAACCAGCCATACCGTAGCTGTTTAGGAAGTATGCGCTTACACCTTCTTTCGCCCAATCAGCTCTTTCATATTGGAAGGTTTCCATATTTAAAGTGCCGAAGTATACGTCAAGTAGATCGTAAGTATAGGTGCTTCCGTCAGCATTGTAACCAGTCATAGGATAGGTAGCAAGTAATTCAGCACCCTTAGCCTTGTCATACATAGTTACAACCTTAACGTATTCTACAAAATCGTTCCAACCCTTGAAGGTAGGATCGGGAAGAGAACCGGTTACTAGCCATGCGCCTGCGTAAACTTCACGAGTTGCACTAATAGCACCAGTAGTAACTAAACCGCCCATGGTTGCAGCGTTAGCACTTACATAAGAGGTTAAAAGCTTAACGTTTTCATAGTTAGCAGTAACGAATGCGTTTGCAATGTTAACGAAAGGAGCTTGGTTAGCAGCAATAATAACAACGTCACAGCCTGCATCCTTTAAAGCGGTAACTTGTGCAGCGTAGCTGGTAGCGTCTGCAGCAGCTTCTTGGTAAGAAACAGCAGCGCCCTTGCCTAGTTTTGCAACTTCAATCTTAATACCGTTAAGCATACCCTTACCAGCATCGTCGGTGGTAGAGATAACGCCAAGCTTAGTAGCAGCAAGACCGCCGTTTTCTACGGGAGCAAAAGCGGTAGCAACCATTGATTGACCTTCGGTATCATAGATGGGTTGAACGGTCATAATGTTCCTTTCGGTGTTGTAAAGGTTAGAAACACCACATACGCCGTAAACCATAGGAATACCTT
>JAZSMG010000215.1:0-4056 GCA_045535775.1 Christensenellaceae bacterium
AAAAATAGATAAATGATAGCATAACGACTAATATTATTGCAATAAAAACTGCTTTTCTTTTTGATTTTTTGCATTTTTTCACAATACAGTATATGCGTATTTAATTAGTTTTTGACCTAGGCTTAAAAATTAATGCAATTATAAAACTAAAAATTATTGCGGAAGTAACACCCGCGCTTGCTGCAGTAAAACCACCGGTAATTGCTTCAATCAATCCCTCTTTAGCACCTTCTATTGCTCCGTTGGCAAGCAAATAACCAAAACCGCAAATTGGTACCGTTGCCCCACTTCCCGCAAAATCAACTAAATATTCGTATACACCAAAGGCTTGTAAAAGAACACCTGCAAGCATAAATGAAACCAATATTTTCCCTGCTGTTATTTTTGTATAATTGATTAACAGTTGCGCAATCATACAAATTAGCCCACCTACTGTAAAAGCTTTTAAATAAGTAAAAATTATTTCAATCATATGTACTGCAGATTAAATCTGCAATTCTATTACGTTTGCTATTCCAGGTATAGATTCGCCTTGCTGGGTTGATAAAGTAGAAAGTAAAGCCCCAGTAGGAAGGAATAAAATTCTGCGATACTTACCTTTTTTCATCATTTGATAAACATAGGAATTAAAAACAACCGCACTACAACCGGCACCGCTTCCGCCTTGATATTCATCTTCCATAATGTTATAAATCAATTCACCGCAGTCAATATGATTTTTATCGATATTAAATCCAGTCTTTTTAACTAATTCTTTAAGAATTCTTGATCCCAAAGCACCCAAATCGCCGGTTAAAATCATATCGTAAAAATCAGGGCCTTTCCCACTTTCTATAAAAAAATCTCTTAATGAATCTGCTGCGGCAGGAGCCATTGCGGCGCCCATATTATTAGCATCGGTCACACCATAATCAACAACCTTTCCAATTAAAGCAGAGGTAATTGAAACACCTTCGCCCTGCAATGAAATCAAATTACCGCCAGCCCCTGTAACCGTCCACTGTGACTGAGCAGGTCTAGTTGTTCCTTGCTCTAAAGGAAACCTATATTGCCTTTCCGCCGTAGAAAAATGACTACACGTTGCGCACAATGCACTTTGTAGATACCCTCCATCAGTTAAAAGTGCACCAAGCAACATACTTTCACCCATTGTTGAGCAGGCGGTATAAACGCCTAAAAATGGAAAAGCAAATTCTCTAGCCGCAAAAGATGATGAAATTATTTGATCAAGTAAATCTCCACCTATATATACACCGATATCATCTTCCTTATATCCAGCCTTATCCATCACCTTCATAATAGTGGTTTGCAACATCTTTCTTTCTGCAAATTCGAAGCTTTCTTCACCAAAATAATCATCCGTAACAATTTCATCAACGTATTTACCTAAATTACCGCTTCCTTCTTTTTTACCGCAAACAGTTGCCGCTGAAATAATTTTAGGTTTATTTTTAAAAAGAATTATTCTACTCATAATTTTAAATTCCAAAAAGATAATAAACAAGTCCAACAAGAGCACTAGAAAACACGCCAAATACAATTATTGGCCCTGCAACAACAAACATTTTAGCGGCCATACCGTAAACGTAACCTTCACTGGCAAATTCCATAGCAGGTGATGCAACAGAATTAGCAAACCCAGTAATTGGCACTATTGAACCACCGCCTGCATGCTTGCCTATTCTGTCATAGACACCTAACCCGGTTAATAACACACCAATAAAAATTAAAACAACGGAAGTTGCAGCCGCTAAAGTATCACCTTGCAGTTTTAAATACAAATTAAAAAAATAACGAATAAACTGACCTATACTACATATAAACCCACCAACTAAAAAACTGTTAAGCAAGCTTCTTTTTTCGTTTGTTTTAGGCATAAAGGTTTTAACGTATTCCTTGTATTCTTCATTCGTCATAATGGGGTTTTTAGTCATTATTCTTATCCTCACAAGGTTCAAAATTAGGCAAGAAACTTTCACGTTCTTCAATTCGTTTTAAGTCTTCATATTCATTTATAACACAACGTTTTTTCATCAATTTTATTATGGTAATAAAAATGAGCTTTTATACAAAAGCCCAGCAGAAATTAATATTTTGTTAAACATAATAACTCTTAAAATCATTGATATAATCTTTCTTTTTAAATGTTTTTATAAATTATTTAACAACTAGTTTTAAATATCAATCTAAAGAAAAGAAAAAAGGCAGATTACTAATCTGCCTTGGAGCTGATAGCCGGATTTGAACCGGCGACCTGCTGATTACGAATCAGCTGCTCTACCGACTGAGCCATATCAGCATTTCAAACCTAAAGTTTGAAATTATATTAAGTTAAGAGAAAATTTTAAATCCTCTTTCTTCCAACCAATTGATAGAAAGGTCAATCCATTTAGCAACGTGAGCGTTAGGAGAATTAACCTCTTCTGAAGCAGTTGATATTCCATGAGGACCATTACCGAAAACGTGTAATGCAAAGGGAACGTCATTTTCTGCATATTTGCGAGCAAGTATTAATGTTCCAATAACGGGAACGATTGAATCGTTTGCAGTATGCCATAAAAAAGCAGGTGAAGAAAAATGAGTAACGCACTTTTCAAGCGATAACGTATTAGCAAGCTCGTCATTATTAGCTGTTAGATTTTTAAATGAACCAAGGTGACTATGTTCGCCAAATACCGTTACGGGATAGCTTAATACTACTGCAGTAGGACGGGCAAAATCACAGTTCCTTAAATCACTAATTACGGGGCTGTTAAATAAATTACCTAAGCAACCGCATAAGTGACCGCCGGCAGAAAAACCAATTGAAGCAACTTGATCTGGATCAACGTGATACTTCTTTGCGTTTTCCCTTATAAAAATCATTGCCATAGCAGCTTCCCTAAACTGAGTGGGATACACAAAGTCAGGTGCAACTGAATACTTAAGTACGAAAGCTTGAAAACCGTGAGAAAGATAAGCCATTGCAATACTTTCCCCTTCCCTATCAGAAACGAAGGTATAACCACCACCGGGTATTACCAACATTGCAGGGCGAACGCGTTTAGTATCAATTTCAGTAAAGTTATCTAAACAATAAACGGTTAAAAAACCTTCAGCTTTTTCTGGTTTGGGGATATTAAAATATGCATAAAGATCAATCCTTTCTACTAACATAATAATAACCTCCGCAAACTGCTTGATTATTTTAACATAAATAACTAATCTTTGCAACCGTTTTACCATACTTTTACTTTATTTTTATTAAATTTTATGTTATAATAAATAAAAATATCAAGGTGGTTCTATGCAATATCATATTAGTACGGGTTTAATAATTAAACATTTTGGAGAAAACAACGGTTGCCCTTTATGCGACATAGAAAAAATTGTAGAAACTAATATTTGCAGAGAATTGCTTGCAGACGGTTGCATGGATGACGATGTTCGTTCAGAGGTTAACGCAAAAGGTTTCTGCCTAAAGCATTTTGAACAGCTTTACGAAATGCCCTCTAAATTGGGTTTAGCCCTTCAAACGACTACTAGAATGAATACATTGTTCAAGAAGTGCCTAAATCAACCTACAAGTATTAGGATGGCCAAAAAACAAAGTAAAGAACTTGATGAGCAGGCTCAAAAATGTATCGTTTGTGATTACACTGAAAAGGAAATGGTAAAATATTACAAAACAATCGCACAGCTTTATTCTAATGAAGAAGAATTTAGAAAGCTTTTAGCTAATAGCGAAGGATTTTGCATAAAACACTACTCTAAACTGCTTAATTACTGTGAATACGCGGGCTTTTCTGCAAAAAAATATTTAGAATCTCTTTATGAGGTTGAATCAAAAAAACTAAATAAAAGCGTTGAATTATTAAAAGCCTTTGCCAACAGACACGATTATCGCAACCTTGGAAAGCCCTTAGGCGAAGCTTCAACTGCACTGCCCAGAATAAAAAATGATTTATTTGGAAAAAAATAAAAAAACCGCTGTTTTTTTCTTGACATTTGTTTAAATATGTAATATTATATTAGGGCTGTATAACGCAGGCGCTGGTATGGCTCAGTAGGTAGAGC
>JAZSMG010000053.1:0-3605 GCA_045535775.1 Christensenellaceae bacterium
CCTTCGGTAGGCTCAGAATGACTGGTATTACCAATGGAATCCACCTAATGGTGGGTGAAATCTTGCTGTACGCAATAGATTCTATCGTTTTCTTACGAAAACTCCAGAATGACAAGTATTTGTTTATGTCACTCTGGAACAAGCAACGCGAAGTGATAGAGTCTAAGATACAACCTAGAGGTGATAATATACAAGGCAAGTGCCTTGATGATAAACAAAGCGATGCTTTGAAGATATACACTCACTCCGTGAGAGATTTGCTAAGGCAAAGGCGTGCTAAGTACATGCAAGTCAACAATAAAAAGGCGTGCTAAGTACGTGCAAGTCAAAAAAATGGGGTAGAAATAATAAAAAGTAAAAAAGGCAAGAGTTTTGTTAAAACAATTGTAAAAAAAGAATATTTATGATATAATGATATATCATAATACCTTATTAGGCGCAAAAACGGCAAAAACCTTGTTGTTTTGGTAAAAAGAGGATAAATTGTTCGATATTAGTCAAAAAATAACTGAAGAGCGGGCAAAGCTTATGAGCCCTGTTGTGCTTGCATACTTAGGGGATGCGGTGTATTCCCTCTATGTGCGTGAAAAGCTTGCCTTTAATAGTGATGCTAAAAGCGGTGCGCTTAACAAAAAGGCGGCGCAAACGGTTAGTGCCGGTCAGCAAGCCAAGCTTGTTACCGCTATACTTCCACTACTTACAGAGAAGGAGCAAGATATTTACAGGCGCGCCAAAAACGCAAAAAAGATAAGCAAGGCAAAAAATCAAGCACCAACGGACTACAGTAAGTCCACGGGGTTTGAAGCGCTCGTGGGGTATTTATACGTTACCGGGCAAGAAGAAAGAATGAATTATTTGTTAGGATACACAGAAAGTAAAGGAGAAAGCAATGACGGTTGAAGGTAGAAACGCGGTTAGCGAGCTTATAAAAACACAAAAGACGATAGATAAGGTTTTAGTGCAGAACGGTCTTCGCGATGGGGAATCAAGAAAACTTTTAAACGAGCTTCGCGAAAGTGGAATTAAGATTGCGTTTGCAGATAAGTCTGTTTTAGATAAGCAGTGCAAAAGTGGCAGACACCAAGGCTTTATCGCCTTCGTTAGCGATTTTGAGTATGCCGATTTAGATGATATGATAGAATCCGCAAGCGGTAAGGACTGCTTCTTTTTAGTGCTAGACGGCATTGAAGACCCTCACAACCTTGGCAGTATAATCAGGGTTGCAGAGTGCGCAGGTATTGACGGAATTATCATTGGCAAGCATCGCTCTGCAAGCGTAACAGATACCGTTATGCGTATTTCTGAAGGCGGAGCAAACCACGTTGCTATTGCAAAGGTAACCAACATAAATTCCGCAGTAGAAAAATTAAAAGAAAACAATATTTGGGTTTACGGCTTAGAGCTTGGCGGTTCGGATATTTACAAAACCAACTTAAAGGGTAGGCTTGCAATCGTTATTGGCGGTGAAGATACCGGTATCAATAGGCTTACTAAGGAAAAATGTGACGGGGTTATGTCCATTCAAATGCACGGAAAAATCAATTCACTAAACGCATCGGTTGCGTGCGGTGTTGCGGTGTTTGAAGCGCTTCGTCAAAGGCAGGGTTAATGAAAGAATTTTCAGACGAGCAACTTGTTGAATTATACAAAAGGGGCGACCTTTCTGTTTTTGAAATAATCTATGCTCGCTATAAAAATATGATAAGATCGCTTGCAAGAGGACTGTTTTTAATCGGTGGCGATAACGAAGATTTAATGCAAGAGGGCGTTTTGGGGCTTTTAAATGCGGTTAATACCTTCAACGGTACAACCAATTTTTCCACTTATGCTTACACCTGTATAAAAAACTCAATGCTTACCGCCGTTAACAGTGCGCATAGCAAAAGAAACTCGCCTCTTAACAGCTCTGTTCCCATAAACGCTCAAACGGATGAGTTTCTAAACTTGTATTTAGACCCTGAAGATGAGGTTATTGGCAAGGAAAGCGAGCGCGAGCTTATGCAAAAAATCACGCAGGGGCTTTCCTCTTTTGAATCCACCGTTTTAAAGCTCTTTTTAGAGGGGCTTTCTTACGTAGAGATTGGCGAAAAACTGAATAAAACGGCAAAATCAATAGATAACGCCCTTCAGCGAATTAAAAGAAAAATTAGCAATATTTTGGCTTAATTAACACTTTGGATTAATATTTTAGGAGATAATATGTCTTATCTTGCTCTTTACAGGCAGTTTAGACCAACCAGTTTTGATGAAATTATAGGTCAAGACCACGTTGTAAAAACGCTTATAAACCAAATAAACACCGATAGAGTTGGCCACGCATATCTATTTTGTGGGGCTAGGGGAACGGGTAAAACTACCGCGGCAAAGGTTTTTGCGCGCGCTATAAATTGCCTTTCACCCAAAAACGGCAGTCCTTGCGGTGAATGTGAGGCTTGCAAAAAGCTTCAAAACCCTTCTAACTTAGATATTTTAGAAATGGACGCGGCTTCTAACAACAAGGTAGAAAACGTGCGTGATATCCGTGATAAAATTCAGTATCCGCCTGTTGCAGGCAGATATAAGGTCTATATCATAGACGAAGTTCATATGCTTACCACGGAAGCATTCAACGCTCTTTTAAAAACCTTAGAAGAGCCACCCTCACACGCGGTATTCATTCTTGCAACCACAGAAGTTCACAAAATCCCCGCAACCATTCTATCAAGATGCTTGCGCTTTGATTTTAAGCTTATATCAACCGCTAAAATAGCGCAGTTTATTGGCGAAATTTACGATAAGGTTGGCAAAAAATACCAAAAGGAAGCACTTACCTTAATCGCTAAGGCTGGCGAGGGTAGTGTGCGCGATGCGCTTTCTATTGCAGATATTTGCCTTTCTTATTCCCAAGGCGAGCTTACCTATAACGACGTTTTAGAGGTGCTTGGCACTTCCGATAGGGCTATTATAGAACAGCTTTTAGGCGCTATGTTTGAAGGCAACACCGGCAAAATGCTTTCCCTTACGGACGAGCTTTTAATGGCTGGTAAATCGGTTAGTATTTTAAATAGAGACGTGGCTTCCGCCCTTCGTGATATTTTGGTTATTAAAACCTGTTCTAACGCAGGCGAAGTATTGGGCTTACCCCAAGATAAGCTTAAAGAGTTAGAGTCGTTAAGCCAAAAAACGGACGTTCACGCACTCTTAAGAGCAATAGAAATCTTTTCCGTTGCAGAGGCGGATTTAAAGTATAGCACTCACCCAAAAATAGTTTTTGAAACGGCAGCCGTTAAGGCTAGCTTGCCCCAAGCCGATTATAATATAGACGCGCTTATGGCAAGAATTTCCGCTTTAGAAAAGAAGATAGAAGAAGGCAACTTTACCGTTAAGGCAGAAAATCCGTTAGCTCAGCCCGTTGAGGTTAAGCCTATATCTTCACAGCCTAAGGCTGAAATAAAGGTGGAAGAGCCTGTAAAAGCTTCAGAGCCTAAGGCTGAAGTAAAGAAAGAGGAGCCTGTAAAAAGCGCTAAAAAGCCTGCTTCATATTCAGATGAAGACGCCGATTTAGCAAGCTTAATGGCAACTATAGATAACGGTGGATTTAACGAAGAAGAGGGTGGCTTTATTGC
>JAZSMG010000223.1:0-2505 GCA_045535775.1 Christensenellaceae bacterium
TGGCGCACTAATCGTACAGGCTCACCCTCTTCGCCCCGATTTTGAGTTTTTAGACGCAAACTATATGGATGGGGTTGAGTTAAATATGTCCGGTATAGACGTTAACACTCACGCGCAGGTAGAGGAGCTTGCAAAAATTCACAACCTTGCTTTAACGGTTGGCACCGACTATCACAGTGCGGACTCCAAAGCCGTTGGCGGAATTATCATTCCGGATGATATTACTAATTCAGTTGAACTTTGCAATTATTTTAAGCAATCAAAGCAATTACAAACTTTTATTGGCAATAAAGTAACCCAAAGAAGGGGATTTGCAAAGTAAAAATCACAATAAAAGATATAAAGCACTCTAAAGTTTTCTAATTTTAGGGTGTTTTTTTACGCAATTTTTACTTTTTAGCCTAAGAAAAGACTAATAATTATAAGTAAGAAGGGGAAATATTAAAAATATACTTGAAAAAGGTTAAATTATATGATATAATTTAAAGGATAAGTCATAATAGTTTTTTTAATATCGGTTTTTAAATTATAAAACGTGTATTTTGAATAAAAAGTAAGCGGTGAATACCGTTTAAAATCTGCATTCAACTGCTTTAAGCACTTTTTTGTTATTCACAAACGGTAAGCAAGTAGATAAGAATAAAACCGTTAAAACTCCTTATATCTCTACTTCTTTAACGAAAGAACTAAAAGAAATATTTAGAAAACTAAAGTTTTATTTTAAAAATAGTTGACATTTATAAAAAAAGATGCTAAAATTTTAATACTAACAAAAAATTAAAGGTGAAAATTATGGTAAATTATAATAAGCTTTGGAAGAGATTGATTGATGAAAATCTTAAAAAAACTGATTTAGCTAAGGCTGTTGGGATTAGTTCCGCAACGCTAGCAAAAATGAGTGCAAATGAAACTGTAAGCCTAGAAACCTTGGTAAAAATTTGCAATTTATTTAAGTGCGAGTTATCGGATATTGTAACCGTATTGCCAAGTGAAAATAAAAACAATTAAAATTGGAGGAGATTATGGCTATTACTTATGACATTAAATGGAAAAACGATTTAAAGATGTATATGGGAACCTTCAAGAGCTTTATTATAGAAGGTAACATAAACGATTTACAACCGATAGAGTTAGCAAACGGCTACGATTACGTTGCTTTAGACGAATCTATTGCTCAGATGTATAGCAAAGATTATTGCGTAGTATTTTACGATCATACCAAGCAAAGCGGTAAAAGAATAGAATCTACGGAAAATAGTGCGCCCGTTGATGAAGATAATCCGGAAGGAGAGGGCAATTCATCTTCAGCACAAACTCAACCGGAGCAGATTGATGAAAAATGGTTTAATTCCTTTACCTTTTATAAAACTACCATTTATTCACAAAGCGGTGATAGAATAGCTTCGCCCAATATAGAGTTATTTAAGGAATATTACAAACCCGAATACTTAGATAGAATAGCGGAATCCTCTACTAAGGATATGCAGGGTGGAAGAACCATTGATATTCGCAGAATGTACGACGTTATGAACGAGTTTGAAGAAAAGCGTAAAATTGCAAAATATGCAGAGGCAAAGCCCTTTATGTTTATTCTTCCCAACGTTTCAAGATACATGACCGTTCCCGGCCGTCCCGACGATATGGAAAATGCAATCTTGATGATTTTATTTAGTGCAACACAAATAGCAAATACCTCTTGTAAGCTTATGCTATGCGTAGATAAAATAAACGATTTACCCACTTGGTTTGAATCTGAAAGCAATAACTCTGCCGTTAAAAAGCTTTATATACCCACCCCCGATAACAAGTTTAGGGAAACATTCTTTAAATTGGAAATCAGGGATATAATGGATCCTATTAGCGAAGATGAGTTAGAATCTAAAATTATTAAGTTTTCATCTTACACAGAAAACTTTTCTTTAAGAAGACTGCATCAGTTAAAGTCCTTTATAGAAACGGAATCAGAACACCTTGAAGAGGGAACGCCTTCATATAAAAAGATAGAAAATATAGATAAAACCGTTTTACGTTTTGAAAGCGGTCAAACCACCGATCCATGGCGTGATCCTAAGCTACTTGCAAGCATTAACGAAATGGGCGGTAAAATAGAAAGAAAAATTAAAGGGCAAAGAAATGCAATTTTAAGCGTTGTTAAAGCATTAAGAACTGCAGCAGCAGGCTTAAAGAGTTTGGAAAAGAATGATAGAAGCCCACGTGCGGTATTCTTCTTTGCGGGCCCCACCGGCGTTGGTAAAACGGAACTTTCAAAGCAAATTTCAGAAACTATCTTCCAAAAGCAAGATAGCATGATAAGATTTGATATGAGTGAGTTTAGGGAAGAGCACACCGATGCAAGATTATTCGGTGCTCCTCCGGGATACGTTGGCTACGAAGCAGGCGGTGAACTTACGAAGGCAGATAAGCAAAACCCCTTCCCTGTTATACATTTTGACGAAATGGAAAAAGCGCACCCCAGAATTTGGGATAAATTTCTTCAAATATTGG
>JAZSMG010000052.1:0-5851 GCA_045535775.1 Christensenellaceae bacterium
AAGGGAAAATAGCAAAATGAAATAAAAGCAATTGCACTAAAAGGGGCGTTCCCCTAATAACCGTTACGTAAATACCACATATAGTATTTACAACCTTTTTCCAAACCCTGTTCGAAGGTATTAGTTTTACGGTAGTAATTACAACACCAAGTAAAAAACCAATAATTAAGCCCATTATTGATATAATTAAAGTATTTTTTAAGCCTTGTAGAGTTAAAAGATATCCCTCTTGGCGTATAAATTTATCTATAAAAATCCCTATTGTTTCTCTATTCATTCTTTATCCTTTACGTTGCTATTTATTGAATTTATTATCGCTAATGCCGGTTGATAATCTAAAATTACTGCATCAATTTTACCGTTAGAAAGGTCCCTAATCGCCAATAAACCCGTTGTAAATGCAATAACGTCAATTCTGGCAAATCCCTTATAACCAAAACCGGAATCCCCCCTCATATACATATAACCAGAGGTTCCATTTTGCGCACCAACCTTATACGAGCTTCTTTTTGTAGAAAGAATAGCTTCAATTTGGTCAGCGTTAATACACTGAGAAAATTCAACTTCGCTTTCTCTTACAATTAAAACCTGTGATGATTTGTAATACTCAATAGAAAAATCTACCATTCGTTTACGCTCATCGTTAACTGTTAGACCTGCCATTCCAATATCACAGTTACCCTTTTGCACACTAGGAATTACAGCACTAAAATCCATATCTTCAACGTATAAATTCTTACCTAACCCTTTCGCTACTTCGTTTGCCAAATAAATATCAATACCCGTAAGCTTATTTCCGTTATAGTATTCAAAAGGTGGAAAGTATGCATTTGTGGCAACAACTAAACAGCCATCCTTGCTCTTGGGATTAACGTGCGCAAAATCCGCTTTTCCGGTAAAAAAGGAATTGATAATTAAATCCAATTCCCCACTTTCTTTTATTGCCGTTAAATATTCGTTAACGGCTTTTTTAATTTCAACGTTCTCTTTTGCAACTGCAAAAGCATAGGATTCTTCTGTAAGCGGAACGTTAACAATCTTAACTCTTTTAGGCTCAATTCCGCATCCAATCATACCTGTAAATAAAAAAAATAATAATAAAAATAAAATTAAAACGCGTTTCATCTCTTTTCCTTAAAATCAATCGGCGCTTATTATAACATTTTAATATTTTTGTGTCAAAGATTTTTTGAATAAATATTAATATTTTTTGTATTTTTTTCAAAAATATTAACTAATAATGAATATTATTCAAATAATGTATAAAAAATTTGCATATAATGTATTTTTATAACAAATAAAAAATGAGTCTGTAAAAGAACTCATTTAATCTGTAATATTTAATTCATTCCGCCGTTAACGTTTAAAACGTGCCCGGTTATATATGATGCGTCATCACTAGCCAAAAACATAACGGCATTAGCCACCTCTTCAGGAAGTCCAACTCGATTCAAAGGAACGGATTGCACAAAATCTGAAACCTCTTCATTAGAAAGATGTGCATTCATATCTGTTTGAATAAAGCCGGGAGCAACTGCATTTACGCGAATTTTAGATGGAGCAAGTTCTTGCGCTAATGATTTTGTAAAACCAATAATACCTGCCTTCGTCATGGAATAAACAGCCTCGCAAGAAGCACCAACCTGCCCCCAGATGGAGGAAATATTAATTATAGAGCCACCACCGTTAAAAACCATACCGTCTATAACTAATTTACAGCAGTTGAAAGCAGATTTAAGATTAACTGCAACTAAATTATCAAATTCATCTTCGGAAACATCCTGCAAAACCTTTTGCGGTAATGCAATACCGGCATTATTAACTAAAACGTCTATTTTTCCAAACTTTTCAATGGTAAAATCAACCAACGCTTTTGCTTGGTCAAATTTACTAACATCGGCTTTAAAAATTGGCGCATTGAGCTCTTCACCTAATTTTTTTGCTCTTTCTTCACTTTTGTTATAATTAATAATAACGTTATAACCATTTGTAGAAAAGGCACGGGCGATTTGTTCGCCAATGCCTCTTGATGCACCTGTAATTAAAACAGTTTTCATATTAAATTATTTTTTAACTATTTCCATGTAATCGCCGGTTCTGGTATCAATACGGATAACGTCGCCTTCGTTTACAAACATGGGAACTTGAATAGAAATACCGGTTTCAAGCTTAACGATCTTGGTTGCGTTGGTTGCAGTATTACCAGCAACACTGGGTTCAGCTTCGGTTACAAGTAATTCAACGAAGTTTTCACATTCAACAGAGAATGCTACGCCCTTGTGTGACTTAACCATAACGTAATCGTCTTCTTTAATGAACTTTAATGCATCTTCAACCTGTTCATAGTTAAGAGGAATCATATTGTATTCTTCATCCATGAAGTAGTAAAGATCGCCATCATTGTAAGAATATTGCATCTTTTGAGTTTCAATAAGAGCATTTTCAACCTTTTCAGTGGGGTTGAAGGTTTTTTCTAGAACAGCGCCGGTAACAACGTTTTTAAGTCTCGTTCTTACGAATGCTGCACCTTTACCGGGCTTAACGTGTTGGAAATCAACGATAGTGTAAATATTTCCTTCGTATTCGATGGTAACACCTTTTCTAAAATCGCCTGCTTGAATCATAATTTATCTCCTGATTTAAAAATTCCTTATTTATTTATATTTTTTAATTTTTCCGTTGTTAACGATGATAAGCTTTTTATCATCTTGCATAAATGTTTTCGCCTTACCATCTTCTAAATAAATGGTATCCTCTATTCTTATACCAAACTTGCCATCAAAATATACACCGGGCTCATCGGAAAATACCATTCCGTCTAAAAGTAAGCAATCCCTGTTTGGTGCAAGCCACGGGAATTCGTGAATATTAACGCCAACACCATGACCTAATGAATGAGTGAATACGTTGCCGTACCCTCTTTTGGTTAAAACGTCACGCGCAAGCGCATCAGCTTCGCCACCGTTCATTCCCGGCACAATATTATTAAATGCTGCCATATGTGCCTCATATACGGCATCATATGCATCTAAAAAGGCACTAGAAGGCTCATTACCAAACCAAAGAGTTCTTGTCATATCTGAACAGTAACCTTCATAAATACAACCGAAATCCATTAAAACGGGCATATTTTCTTTTAAATGCGTTCTGCCGGATTCGTGGTGAGGAACTGCAGAATTTGCCCCAAAAGCTATTATTGGATCAAAGGACTTATCGCTAGCGCCGTTCTTCTTAAAAAGATACTCTAGCTCAGCTGCAATTTCCTTTTCCGTAACGCCAACCTTTAAACTCTTTAAAATTTGATTAAAGCTCTTTTCTGCAATCTTGCAAGCTCTTGCAATCACGTTGATTTCTTCAGGATATTTTACAGACATTTCTTCCGCAAGCTCCGCCCCAATATCCTTATAACACGTGTCAGGTAAAAGTTTTTTAAATAGTGCAAATTGATTTAAATTGGTTTTTGAAAAATCAATACCTAAGGTTTTAACTTTTAAAAACTCAACGCAATCAACTAAGTATGAAAAATCGCTTGCGCATAAAACCTCATACCCTTTTGGGCTTAGCTTCTTTTTAGCCGCGTAGAGGTAACGCTTATCGACGATAAAATATTTTTTGCGCTTATTAAACATTAAATAACCGGCAGAAGAATGAAAGCCAGTAAAGTACAGTCTTTGTTTCTCATCGGTTATTAAGCAAAGGTCATAATCACGAAATTTCATATAAAGTCAAACTCGCTCCTATGTTACGTTTATTATCTTAACGTATTATATAATAACATAACCCAAAGTTAATGTCAATATTTTTTCTTATAAATTCGCTAAAATTACCCTTTATAATCCGTAAAATGCTCATTTTAATGTATAAAAAAGAAAAAACGAACAAATGTTCAAATAATACGAACAAATGTTTGACTTTTGTAAAAAAGGGTGCTATAATACTATCATCAACCGCAAGGAGGATAAAATATGGATGCAATAAAATTGCAAATTCTTACAGAAAGTGCAAAATATGACGTTTCCTGCTCATCCTCCGGCTCATCAAGAAAAAACACTCACGATGGTATTGGAAATGCCAGTATTTCAGGTATTTGTCATTCATTTACAGAGGACGGTAGATGTATTTCCCTTTTAAAAATACTTCTAACAAACGATTGCGCATATGACTGTCAATACTGCGTAAACCGCCATTCAAACGATATTCCTAGAGCAATTGCTACCCCTGATGAAATATGTGATTTAGTAATTAACTTTTACAAAAGAAACTATATTGAAGGATTATTTTTATCTTCGGCAATTTACAAATCTCCAGATTACACAATGGAACTATTATTAGCGGTTGTCACAAAACTTCGTAAGGTGCATAAATTTAACGGTTATATTCACTTAAAAGGAATACCCAACGCCGACTACTCTTTGATACAGCAGGCAGGCAATTTAGTTGACAGAATGAGTTTCAATATCGAACTCCCGTCTGAAAAAAGCTTAAAACTTTTAGCCCCGCAAAAGAGCAAAACCTCAATTATTTTACCAATGAAAAGTGTTGCGTTGGAATATATTGAAAATAAAAAAGATCATAAAAAGGGATTTTTACCGGCCGGACAAACAACACAAATGATTATTGGCGCATCCCCTGAATCCGATGGGCAAATAGTAAGGCTTTCGCAAGCGCTTTATAAAAATTATAAGCTTAAGCGCGTTTATTACTCATCTTATGTTCCCACCAATACAAAAAACAACCTACTCCCGACCGCACCCGTTGGACTTCTACGCGAACACAGACTATACCAAGCAGATTGGCTAATGAGATTTTATGGATTTAGCGCGGAAGAAATAGTTGATGAAAATTGCAATTTACCAACCGAATATGATCCTAAATGCGCTTGGGCATTGCGAAATATGGGATTTTTCCCAGTTGAAATCAATACAGCACCACCCGAGATCTTGGTTCGAGTTCCCGGTATAGGATTTAAAGGCGCAAGCAAAATAGTTATGGCGCGTAGGTTTGGAAAACTGAGTTTTGAAGACTTACAAAAAATGCGAATCGTTTTGAAACGCGCAATGCATTTTATAACAGTTAACGGAAAGTTTTATGGTAAAGAAAAACTTCCAGTTATAAAATCTGATTTAGCTTTAATTGATGCAGTAGAACACTACGAGCAGTTAAATTTATTCTCTCATCCTGATTTAAACAAAAGCGTTTTAACAGGTGAAATTTAGGAGGTTATTATGTTAGTTTACAAGTATGACGGAACAATCGATGGTATTTTTTCTTGCATTTTTACTGCTTTTGTAAAAAAGGAAAAACCTGATTTAGTTACTGCGAATGATGACATTCAGTTAACGCTTGACGGTCAAGTTCGTCTTATTAAAACTAATTATGAAAATAATAAGCGCATTATTACCGCGCTTTACCGCTATATTGGGATCAATGCCCTTTCCGATATTCGTTACGCCTTTAGATGCGGTGATGATTCAAAAGGTGGAATAATTTTTAATTACATTTATCGAACATTTGAATATCGCAAAAATATTTCCACTAAATTCTCTGAAGAAACCGTTTTAGCCTTTTACGACACCGTAAAAAAAATTGCGAATGAAGTTCACAGAATGAAGGGATTTATAAGATTTAGCGAATCTGCTCAAGGTTTTTACTATGCTCATTTTGAGCCCGATAACAATATTGCAGATTTATTACTTCCGCATTTTATGATGCGTTTTAAAGGAATGCCTTTTATCATACACGATGTAAGAAGAAACGTTTTAGCCATGTATGATGGCAAGGATAGTAAAACCGTAAACTCTAACCAAACCATATACGTTCAACTAAGCACAGAAGAAGAGTCCTTTCAAAA